>CAILKQ010000001.1 GCA_903834825.1 uncultured bacterium
ACATCCCCAGCGGTTTCAAAAACCGTGGCAGGCACACAACTGGGTGCACCAAAATTGAATTTGAAAGGCACGGTTTTCCCATTGTCAATCATGAACCGCACCCCTTCCATTCCACAAACATTGGCGATCTCATGGGGGTCACTTACAGTTGCAACTGTTCCGTGAACAACCGCCAGCCGCGCAAAAGCAGCCGGAATCAGCATGGAACTTTCGATGTGTACATGGGCATCTACAAAGCCAGGGCTGATAAAAGGCAGTTCGGGATCAGGGGAAGTGCCGCCAAGCATTTCAATGGAATGGATTCTCCCCTCCCGGATCTCTAGTGTGGCAGGTGATAAAGTTCTGGACTGGCAGTCAACCAGATTGCCCTTGATGGTAAAATGATTCATGGATGGGAATTTACGAAGGATTTGATTGTTTGGATGAATGGATTTACCACTGGTGTAGAAAATTGAACATTTAACAAGAAGTTTTTTGCCGAAAAGCAAAGCGAACTATCTTGCAGACAAATACACAACCATGAAACTGATTAAATACCTATCATTTGCTATAACGGGCTTGCTCTTGTCTGCAATGTCTTTTGCACAAACAGCAGATGAGATTGTTGCAAATCACATCACAGCCATTGGCGGCGCTGACAACTGGAAAAAAGTCAACAACATGAGACAGGAAGCCATCCTGAGTGTTCAGGGAATGGATATTCCTCTTGTTATTACTGCTGTCCACAACAAGGCCACAAAGCAGGAATATACGGTGATGGGCATGACAGGATATTCTATTATCACTGCAGAAGGTGGATGGAATTTCAATCCGATGCAAGGTCAAACCAAGCCACAACCCATTACACAGGATGAATTGAAATATGGCAAAGACCAGCTCGACCTTCAGGGTGATTTTGTTGATTACAAAGCCAAAGGCCATGCCATTCAACTGCTTGACAAAGAAGACGTGGAAGGCGTTGAATGTCTAAAGCTAAAGTTGACCAGGAAAAGTGGCAATGAGTCCATTTTCTTCTTCGACCCCAAAACATATTACATTGTTCGCACCAGTTCAAAAATTTCTGCCAACGGCCAAGAGGTTGAATCGATTGTCAACCTGAGCAACTACCAGAAATTACCTGAAGGAATTGTTGTTCCGCATACCATTGAAAACAGCGCTATCCCTGCACCCATCACACTGAATAAAGTGATCATCAACGGAAAAGTTGATGAGGCTATTTTCAAAGTAGTAACACAATAACCATATTTTAAAACACCCAAACCCGGTCCTAAGCCGGGTTTTTTTATTAAATCAAGACCATGAATATTTCATTGAAATCAATCGGAATCACTGCTTTTTGCATGGTGATTTTTTCCGCTCTATCTGCACAAACGGAGGTGAATTCAAGCAGCTTTGGTACACTCGAGGCAAGAGTACTTGGCCCTGGTACCATGAGTGGAAGGATCTCTGCCATTGAGGGCGTTGACGCAGAGAATGGCAAAACACTCTATATTGGCACAGCCGGTGGGGGTATTTGGAAAACAACCAATGCTGGAGCCTCCTTCAAACCCATCTTTGACAAGTATTGCCAGAGCATTGGAGCCATCGCCATCGACCAGAAAAATCCAAAGACCATTTATGCAGGAACCGGAGAGAGCAACATGCGCAATTCCGTTTCCATTGGCAATGGTTTTTACAAATCAACAGATGCCGGGAGCAATTGGAGCAAAACTGGAGGACTTGATTCAACGGAACATATTGCCAAAATAGCCATCGATCCATCCAATCCCAATACCATTTATGTTGCCGCGCCTGGTCCGCTGTGGAACGACAGCAAGCACCGGGGGCTCTACAAATCCCTTGATGGAGGAAAAACATTTGAAAAAATTCTCTTCATCTCTGATAAAGCGGGATGTGCCGACATTTCCATCGACCCCAGCAACCCCAATACCCTTTATGCAACCACCTGGGAGTTCAGGAGAACCCCCTACTCATTTTCATCTGGCGGAGAAGGTAGCGGCATCTGGAAAAGTATGGATGCAGGAAAGACCTGGAAACAACTTGAGAACGGCTTGCCAGCAAAACCCATTGGAAGAACGGCCCTGGCCATCTCCCCTTCATCCCCCAACAACCTGTTGGCGATAGTTGAAGCAAAACAAACAGGCTTGTACATTTCAGCCGATGGCGGCGAAAGCTGGAAACAGCAAAGTGCTTCACTCAATGTAGTATCAAGGCCTTTTTACTTCAGTACATTGGTGATTGACCCCAAAGATTCCAAAAGGGTTTACCGCCCTGCGTATTCTTTTTCTTATTCAAGTGACGGAGGATATTCTTTTGCAGAAGCCAGTGGTGATGGAGGTTGGGTACACAGTGACCACCATGCGCTCTGGATCAACCCATACAATACGAATCAGCTTTACCTGGGAACAGATGGTGGTGTTTACCTGAGCCTTGACAGGGGCGCTACCTGGACCTTTATCCAAAACCTACCTGTTGGGCAGTTTTACCATGTAGACCATGACATGGGCAAGCCCTACAAAATATTTGGTGGGTTGCAGGACAATGGAAGCTGGGTTGCGCCTTCCTCTACTGCAGGCGGGGTGGCCAATGGCGACTGGAAACCCATCTATGGTGGTGATGGCTTCTGGGTGGTTCCAGATCCTACAGATCAAAACATGGCCTATGCAGAATCCCAGGGTGGTGATGTGAACAGGGTTGACCTCAGAACCATAAAATCAGTGAGCATCCGCCCGCTAAAAACCAGTGTTGAAGAAAAGCTCCGGTGGAACTGGAATACCCCAATTGTTGTAGGGAAAGCCAATCCCAAGAACCTCTATACTGCGGCACAATACCTCTACCGTTCTGCTGATCAGGGCAGGAATTGGCAACGCATTTCACCAGACCTGACCACCAATGACAAGAAAAAACAGGAACAGGAAAACAATGGTGGCCTGAGCGCAGACAATACTTCCGCAGAAAACCATACCACCATTTTCACCATTGCAGAATCTCCTTTGGATGAAAAAATCATCTGGGTGGGAACCGATGACGGAAACCTTCAACTGACCCGCGATGGAGGCACCAGCTGGACCAATACCTCCCTCAACATCAATGGCACTGGCATCCCTGCACAAACATGGGTCAGCAGCATTGAACCTTCCCATGTCAATAAAGAAATTGTCTTTGCAACATTTGACAACCACATGTATGGCGACCACAACACCTATGCCGCCAAATCCACCGATGGAGGAAAAACCTGGAAAGCCTTTTCCAGCAATGAATTCAGCGGTTTTGCCCATAAAATTATCGAAGACCCCATCAATCCCAACCTCTTGTTTCTTGGAACAGAAATGGGGTTGTTTGCCAGCGTGAATGCCGGGAAAGACTGGTTCAGGATGAAGAACAACATCCCCTGGTATGCCCTGGTGCGCGACATAAAAATCCATCCCACCACCAATGACCTGCTCATCGCCACCCATGGAAGGGGTATCATGGTTGTGGATGATATTTCTGCCATGCGCGGGCTCACCAATGAGATCGTTGCTAAAGATGTTCATCTTTTTGAAACAGGTGATATCACGCTTTCTACTGGAAATTTTGGCAATGGGGGTTTTCCAAGTACTGGCGGTTGGGTATCACCAAATGCCCCTTCTATCAAACCCTTCCAGTATTATTTCAAGGACAGGATCAATTCCGGTACCATCAAACTTGAGATACATGATGCAGAAGGCAAACTGGTACAATCTATACCAGCAACCAATAGAAAAGGAATCAACCGTGTTACCTGGACACAGCGTATTGCTCCCCCCAAGACAGCCACAGGCGCCACAAAGCCTGACAATGGTGGGGCCATCGCGCCACAGGTATTGCCAGGCAACTATACAGTAACATTGAAAGTTGGAAAAGATGAGTACAAACAGCCATTCCGCTTGGTGCACGAAGAAAGTTCAAGCTTTACTCTGGCAGAACGAAAGGCCCAGTATGCAGCTGCCATGAAATTGTACAATCTTCATACATCGCTGGCCTCCATTGTTGCAGGAATTGCAGACAAGCAAAAAACCTACAAAGAGGCTGTTGCAAAACTGAAAAATAAAAAATCAATTGCTCTTGGGAATGACTACATGACTGCCTTAGAGACGCTGAGGGCAACCCTGATTCCTACCAAGCAAACATCCATGTTTGCAGATGAAACAAGGCTTAGGGAAGACATCACCCAGGTGTACCAAGCGATTTGTCTCAATGAGGCCGGACCCAGCAACCTTCAGCTGGAGAGCATCAAAACGCTCTCATCCAGGGTGGATGCTGCTGAAAAAAAGGCAGTTGAAATCAATAGCCTATATGAGGCCAACATCAAAAAAGCCCTTGAAAAGGAAAAAATAAAGTAGTTGAGAAGCATAGCGTTGGTGTAAAAGTCGGAGTGATTTTTACACCAACCTTTATAGCTGCAATAGGATTGGATTTATCCGCATCGCGCCATCCATTTAAGCAGTAAGTATATTAGAGTTTAACCACCTCTCCTGTTCTTACACTCTCATCACAGGCAAAAGCAATGCGCAGGCTGTTTACGGCGTCTTCAACATGGTCTGTGAGGTCGATGTCCTCCTGAATGGCCTTCATAAAATAGGCCTGCTCGCGGTTGCAAAGCTCCTGGTGGTCTGGCTCGTCTGTAAGGTCTATCCAATCATCCTGTTTTGTAAAAGCATTGTTGCCATCAATTGAAGCATGGTGCCAGCGCAGTGATTCTGTTTTGGTATGGGCCTCAACCGAATCTGATTTGCCTGCGCCCCCTGCATCTTTGGCGACGATAGAAACAGATCCCTCCGGACCAATCACATCCTTGACAAAAAATGCGGTTTCACTGATCATGGGCCCCCAACCTGCTTCATACCAACCCACTGAGCCATCCTCAAACCTGATCTGCAACTGGCCATAATTATAATTTCCTTCAGGGATATCATTGGTCAACCTTGCACCAATGGCTGAAACCTGCACGGGCCTTGACCTTACCATTTGGCACATCACGTCAATATAATGAACACCACAGTCTACAATCGGGCTGAGGCTTTTCATGAGGTTCCTGTGCACATCCCACATGTAACCATGGCTTTGCTGGTTCAGGTTCATCCGCATCACCAAAGGCTTCCCCAGCTGCTGGGCAATTTCAATGAATTTTATCCAGGAGGGATGATGGCGGAGGATATAACCAACAACCAGTTTTTTACCTGCTTTTTTTGCAGCGGCAGCCACACGCTCAGCACCAGCTACAGAATCTGCAATGGGTTTCTCCATGAATACATGACAACCTTTTTCAAAAGCCATGACAGCAAAGGCTTCATGGGTATCAGGATAGGTTGAAATGCAAACAGCATCTGGATTGGTAGCATTCAGGGCTTCCTGGTAATCACTGAAAAGAAGGTGACCGCCTCCGAGTTTCTCATTCAACAATTCCTTGCTTTTACCTGTAGAAACAATGCCACAGATCTCTGCCCCTGGCATCTGGTGAAAGGCCATGGCATGGGAAGCCCCCATGTTTCCGCAACCGACAATCAGCACACGAAGGGTATCATGATTATTCCTCATCTTGTATGATGCGTTTGAGTTTTAAACTTTTGACCGGAGCCACTACCAATGGAAACTTCTCCACCGTTACATTGCTGGCATCCAAGCTAAAGCCTTTTTCTTCAGAAAGGGAAATCTCTTTCAACCAGAAATAAAGCTTCATGACCACCCGCTCCCAGAAAGGAAGCTCATTGTCTTGGCTGAGGAATTTTTCCATCACGATGAACTCAAAATCACCGGCAATGTTGTTGCGCTGAAGGCTTTCATACCTTGAGGTTATGTTCACTTCCTTGTTGGAGACCATGTCTTCCACCACTTTCCTGAACATCAGGTTGATCTTGGGTTGTACGCGGAAACCCAGCCTGAATTCCACCCGAATCACTTCATTGGGAATAATGGTATGCACTTCATACTCACAAGTATAAGGATCGTCCATTGTATCTACATGTACAAACCAATAGATGTCTGCCCGCTTGGGCTTTTTATTCAAAATGGAGTGGATGATTTTGTACTCAATCTCTTTGGGATTGTTGGCACTGCTGAGGTAAACCAGGTGAGTAGCATATTTGTTGATGGACTGGTCGTTGCTGAGCTCCTGTAAAACAGGAAGATAATTGTCCAGCCTTGCAAATTCCACGTAACGGTTTTTGATCTTGCGGGATTTGAACCAGACATACATGATAAGTACAAAAATACCCCCCAATACAAATGTCGCGAAACCACCATGAGGAAACTTTTCAAGATTTGCAACCAAAAAACTAAATTCAATGATCAGGTATACCGCCAAGTATAGATAAATCCAAACTTGATTGACCCTTCGCAACACAAGAAAATTTGCAAAGAGGATGGAAGTGGCAAACATGCACAAGGTAATGGCCAACCCATATGCAGCCTCCATGTTGCTGGAGGACCTGAAATACATCACAATACAACAACAACCAACGAAAAGTAATCCATTAATGGCCGGGATAAAGAGCTGCCCACGTTCCTCCGTAGGATAATTGATCCTAAACTTTGGCCAGAGATTAAGCCTCATGGCTACACTTACCAAAGTAAAAGAACCACTGATCATTGCCTGACTGGCTACGATTGCTGCGGCAGTGGCAACAACAATTCCAACCAGCAAAAATGAATCTGGCATCATTGCATAAAATGGATTCCTCAGCAGTTCAGCATCCGGATGGAGTGCAATAAACGTTGAATCTTTAATCAGTGTTGCATTGGCAAATATTTTGCCTTGCTGTCCTAAAAGAAAAGCTCCCTGACCCAAGTAGTTTAATATCAATGAAAGTTTTACCCAAATCCAGGTTATTCGTATGTTCTGCCTTCCGCAGTGACCAAGGTCCGAGTAAAGGGCTTCGGCTCCAGTTGTACAAAGAAAAACTGCACCCAATAACCAAAACCCTTTGGGATAATTCACCAACAAGTTTATGGCATAGCTGGGGTTAAAAGCCCTAAAAACACCCCAGTTTGAACTGACATTGTAAACGCCAAGAACTGCAAGCATTGCAAACCAAGTGAACATTACCGGGCCAAAAAACTTTCCGATTGATGCTGTTCCGAACTGTTGCATAAAGAAAAGCAAAGCCAATATCCCCAAAACAAGATACACAATCTGCATTTCTGAGATAGCAGCAAACTTGGGTAGCTGTGCCAAGCCCTCCACTGCAGAAGTAACTGAGATGGGTGGGGTAATAATACCTTCCGACAACAAGGCTGCTCCACCTATCATGGCAGGAACAACCAGCCATTTTTTTCGCCTCCGTACGAGAGCATACAGCGAGAAAATACCTCCCTCACCCCTGTTGTCTGCCTGTAGGGTCAAAATCACATATTTCACCGTTGTCTGAAGCGTCAGCGTCCAAATGATGCAGGAGATTCCCCCCAAAATCAGGTCTTCAGTGATAGTACGTCCATTGATGATTGAACTAAAAACGTAAAGAGGGGATGTTCCGATGTCTCCGTAAATGATCCCCAGGGCGATCAGTAACCCCGCGCCGGTTACCTTGTTAAGCTGTTTACTCACTGTAAAAAGATGTGATGATTGCCATATGGCATTCAAAGGTATAGCGAATATTTGTTTCTTTTAACAAAGGTTGACCTAATTTTATACTGAAAGCAAAGACAATGAAACATATCACCATATTTCTCCTCAGCTGCCTGCTCCATTTGGGATCCTTTGCACAACAGATTGAGTATTCCGAAGTTGACAAAGATGATTACAGGGAAATGAATTTTGAAATCATCGGCAAAATGGGCAACAACATCAATGTCTACAAGAATTTCAAAAATCGCCATGACATCTCGGTCTATGACCTTGAGATGAAACTCAAAAACAGGGTCCGGCTCGAATTCTTGCCAGACAGGGTTATCAATGTTGATTTCATTGCATACAATGACTTTGCTTACATGATTTACCAACACCAGCGGCGGAATGTGATGTACTGTTCGATGGTTAAGATCAATGCAGAAGGAAAACTCATGACAGACCCTGTTGATCTTGATACCTCCCAAATGGCGGGCCTGATGGACAACAAGGTTTACTCCATGATCAGCAGCGACGATAAGAAACAGATTGTCATTTTCAAGATCAAGCGTCCTAATGAAAAGAATTACCTGATCACCTCACTGCTCTTTGACAACAAGATGCAACTGAAAAAGAAAAGCAATTTTGGACTCAGGTTGAACGACCGAGAAGGTTCCTTCACCGATTTTCTGGTGGACAATGACGGAGATTTCATTTTTGGCAGAAGCACCAGAACCGGAGGAAGAGAATTCATCAACAAGATCGACCTGGTTTTCAAGCGCGCACTCAGCGATTCCATAAAAATTGTACCTGTAGTGCTCAAGGAAAAAACCCTTGATGAGGTAAAATTGAAATTTGACAATTTCAACAAAAGAATCATCCTGACATCCTTTTTCTATAAACAAAAACGGGGAAATATTGATGGAATGTATTCATTGGTATGGGACAAGAAAACTGAAGCCGTTGCTTCTGAAACCGATTTTGTTTTCAATGACAGCCTCAAGATGGATGCCAAAAGCGAAACCGGTGCCATGAAAACCGCATTCAATGACCATTTCATCCGCCATGTGATTCCTGTTCAGGACGGAGGCTATGCAGTGGTTTCTGAACTATACTATTCCTCATCCAAGAACAGTTCCTGGAACAGGTATGATTACCTCTATGGTAGTGGCTTTTACTCGCCTTTTGACATGTGGTATTCTTCCCCCATGAGCAGGATGTACAATTATGGCTTCTATGACCCCTTCAACAGGTTTGGACAACAGAACAATTACGTTCGGCATGTGTCAGAAAACATCATGGTATTCTTTTTCAATGCAGACGGCAAGTTGCGTTGGAGCAATACTATCAGGAAAAACCAATACGACGACAACTCAGACTCATTCATCTCCTACCAGCTTTTCAATACTGGAAATGACCTGCGCTTTCTTTTCAACCAGAAAGAAAAACGAGAGCTCTTGCTGAACTCAGCCACAATAGACGCAGAAGGAAAAATAAAACGCCAACCTACATTGAAGAACCTCAACAGGGATTTTGAATTCATGCCGAAGTTTGGAAAACAGGTTGGCCTCAGACAAATTATCATGCCCTGCATGTACAAGAACTATATTTGCTTCGCAAAGCTCGAATTTTGATCAAGCAACGTGATAGGAATATTTAAGAACAATAACCCCCTTGCCCTGCTGATGCTGACTTTGCTGGCCTACTTGCCGGCAATTAATGCCGAAGCAACGGTAAATGCAGCAGTGCCCGCTGGTTCTACGGCCATCCTCAAAGCATTGTCTGAATATCTTTCTTTTCTTGACGGATCCAAAGGCATGTTGGGGAAAATAATTTTCACAGCATTGTTGCTTGTGGAAGCTTTAATCCTCAACAAGATCATCACAGACCACAAGCTCATGGATAGGGCAGGCTTTGTTCCTGCCATGTCTTTTTTACTGCTCAACGCGATGCTGCCATTCCAAACAAGTCCGGTTATTTTGGTACTGAACGCACTAATACTGATCGTATTCAAGCTGTTAATTACAATGTACAAGGAAAACAATGCCAACAACAAACTGCTGTTGACAGGTTTTATTGTTGGTTGTATGGCATCAATGAGCACAAACTTTTTGATCCTATTTTGCTGGATTGTCATTTGCATCATGATCATGCGGCCTGCCTCAATCAGGGAATGGCTGCTCGCCATTACAGGTTTTATCCTGCCCTTTTATTTCATTTTCTCCGGCTTGTATCTGCTTGAAAAACTGAATTCACCAATGGTTTTCCCCCCTTTTTCAATAGGTTTCAATCTCCCGCCGCTGAGCCCTTGGGTTTGGATCAAAACAGCCCTATTTTTAGTACTGCCATGGATAGGAATACTTTCATTCAACAGACAGATTGGGAAAATGATGATCCAGGCCCGAAAAGCATACCTCGTCATGCTTATCCTTGTCCTGGCCACCCTTGTGATTTGCTTGTTGTCCATCAAGGACATTTCAACAACAATACCGTTGATGCTTGTGCCTTCAACATTGCTGTTTTCCCCGTTGTTTCTTGCCTTCAAGAAAAACTTTATCCCCAATTTAATAGTACTGGTCCTGATAATTCTTTCAATGCTGCGTTAAAATTGAAACTGCAGGAAACACATTGGAGGAAAGGTCATAAATTTGTACAAATCGTAATCCAATGAAATTTGGTGTTGTTGTATTTCCAGGGTCCAATTGCGACCGTGACATGTTGGGTGCTTTAAGGGATGACCTTGGTCAGGAAGTGGTTGAGCTCTGGCACAAAGACAACGATCTTTCTGCTTTTTCGACGGAGGATTGCATAGTGCTGCCAGGAGGATTCTCCTACGGTGATTATCTCCGTTGTGGAGCCATTGCCCGGTTCAGCCCGATGATGCAACAGACCATTGCCTTTGCCCAACGAGGCGGAAAAGTACTTGGTGTCTGCAATGGGTTTCAGATCCTATGCGAGTCTGGCCTGCTCCCGGGTGTTTTGCTTAAAAATGCCAACCAGCAGTTCATTTGCAAGAATGTTCATATCATAGGCAAAGAGAACAAGGCGCTCAAGGTTCCCATCGCCCATGGCGAAGGACGCTTCCAGGCCGATGAGGCCACCATCCAATCCATCATGGATAACGACCAAGTCATTTACCGATACTGCGATGAAAATGGCAACATCAATCCCGAAGCCAACCCCAACGGTACGCTCCACAATATTGCAGGAATTTGCAACAAGGAAAGGAATGTATTTGGCATGATGCCACACCCCGAAAGGGCCTGTTCAAGCAAAATTGGCAATACGGATGGAATCAGTGTTTTCAATACCCTTCTGCTTCAGCATGTCAAAGATGCTGTAACCGCCTAAACAATACCAGATGAAAAAATATATTTTCTTTTTATCCATCCTTTTTTTGACCTTTTCTTTTTCAGGTTTTGCCCAAATGGGATCTGCAAAACAGGTCAGCTGGACCTATGCTTCCAAAAAAATTGGTGACAAAAAATATGAAGTAAAGATGACCGCAACAATTGCAGGCAATTATCACCTCTACGCCCAGATTGCTGGAGTGGATGGCCCAGTTCCAACCACCATCACATTCACGCCCAACCCCTTGTTGACCATGGATGCCAAGCCTCTGGAGCAGGGAAACAAAATCACCAAGATGGAAGAAGCCTGGGATGGCAAGGTAAACTTCTATGAAAAGACAGTAACCTTTGTACAAGTGGTCAATGCAAAGACAAAAGCAAAAACAAGCCTCAATGGCAAAATAGAATTCATGGTTTGTAACGATGAACTTTGTCTTCCGCCAGCTGAGGTTCCCTTCAAGATTGCCATTGGCGGTTAGAAATACATTTTTATGAAAAAAACAATCCTCCTGGGATTGCTGTTGTCCCTGTTTTTTGTTCAGTTTTCAACTGCCCAGGAAGCCATACAGGCCATTGAATGGAAAGCCGTTTCCAAGAAGACCGCCAATAAAAAGTACCAGCTGGTCTTCTCCACTGAAAACAACAACAACTGGGAGATCTATGCTCCGGATATCAATTTTGATGGCATCCCATCTGGAGGGTTGCTGCTGCCCGATTCCGCAATCATCACTGTACAATCCCTGAAAGCTACCTCAAAAGGTGAAACTGTAAAGAGCTTGATCTTTGAAGGAAAGTCTTATGAGGTATTCAAGAAAAATGCTGCATTCGTTGCTGAAATTGAATTTCCTGCTGCCGTTCCAGCCAACCTTCAGGTAACCCTGAACTATTCCTACGGCAAGGATGATTCTTTTTTTCCTGGCGAAGCAGCAGCTTTTGAAATAGCATTGGAAGGCGGCGCGGCAGCCAAAACCAGGATCCTGATTCCTGGGCTCAACCCCAATAAACCCCTCCAAGACTGCGGTACGCCCGCATCAAAAGAGGACAATAGCCTGCTCACTATTTTCCTGCTGGGATTCCTTGGAGGACTTTTTGCCTTGCTTACTCCTTGTGTTTTCCCGATGGTACCCCTTACAGTTTCCTATTTCACCAAACATGGCGGAGACAAAAAAAAGGGCAAACGTTTGGCCATTGTGTACGGGTTGTTCATCTTTTTGATTTACGTATCCTTCAGTATTCCATTTCACCTCATTGGGAATGTGAATCCCGCCATTTACAACGACATTGCAACAAATGTTTACCTGAACACGGCCTTTTTTGCCATCTTCATCTTTTTTGCCATTTCTTTCTTCGGCTATTTCGAAATTACGCTTCCAGGAAACCTGGCCAATTCCGCCAATGCAAAACAAGGCTCCGGTCTGGCTGGTGTATTTTTTATGGCACTCACGTTGGCCATTGTATCCTTCTCCTGTACTGGGCCCATCCTTGGAACACTGCTGGTGGGTACTGCAACGCAGGGGGCATGGCCCCTGACAGTGGGTTTGGCAGGCTTTGGGGTAGCACTGGGCCTTCCTTTTGCCCTGTTTGCACTTTTCCCCCAATGGCTGAACACCTTGCCCAAGAGTGGCAGCTGGTTGAACACCGTTAAAGTGGTCTTGGGCTTCATCGAATTGGCATTGGCCCTGAAATTCCTTTCCAACGCTGATCTGGTGGCCCACTGGTCTATCATCAAAAGGGAAGTTTTCTTTGGCATCTGGATCCTCATTTTCCTATCCCTTTTTGCCTATCTCATGGGATGGATCAGGTTTCCTCACGACAGCAAAGGAGAAAAAATTTCCCTTCCCAGAAAATTATTTGCTTTTGCAGTACTGGCTTTTACCCTTTACATCGCACCAGGTGTTACCAATACAAAATGGGCCAACATCAGCCTGGTCAGTGGCTTTCCTCCACCCGTTTGCTACAGCATGTACAACGAACCGGTGAACTGCGACGAGCCCCTGAAAGATTATGAAGAAGCACTAGCGCTTGCAAAAAAACAAAACAAGCCCCTGTTGATAGACTTCACTGGCTGGGCCTGTGTCAATTGCAGGAAGATGGAAGAAAATGTATGGACAAAACCTGAAGTACAGGAATTGATGGAAAAATATATCCTGGTTTCATTGTACGTGGATGACAAACAAGTACTCCCTGCAGAACAGCAAATGGTCTACACCACAAAGACGGGCGCATCCGTCAATATCAAAACAATTGGCAACAAATGGAGTTTGTTCCAGACAGAAAACTTTAATGCTACCTCGCAGCCCTGGTATGTGGCCATTTCTCCGGACGAAAAATTATTGACCTCTCCTGTAGGCTATACCCCGGACGCATCAGCCTATGCCAGCTGGCTGAAGTGTGGGCTGGATGCTTTCTCCAGTGCTACAAAATAAGAAAGGGACCGAAAACGGTCCCTCGCACTGCTCATGAGAAAAAACTATTTTTAAAGGGCAACTTGGTACTCAACCATTAATTTTCTGAGGTTGATTAACCCATAACGCATTCTTCCGAGTGCTGTATTGATGCTGCAATTGGTCTTGTCGGCAATTTCTTTGAAACTGAGGTTGGCAAAATGCCTGAGCACAATCACTTCCCTTTGGTCTTGTGGAATCATGTCCAGCATTTGGCGTACACGCTCATGGCTTTGGGTTCTTATCATAACCCCTTCTGCACCCTCTTCGGACAGGTTAAGGTTCTCAAAAATATCATATTCGTCATTGCTGTGTACAATGGGGGTCCTCTTCACTTTCCTGAAATGATCCACACAGAGGTTGTGTGCAATCCTCAAAGCCCATGGGAGGAATTTGCCCTCATCTGTATAGCTGCCAGAACGAAGGGTATCAATGATTTTGATGAATACTTCCTGGAAAATATCTTCAGCCAGGCTCCTATCCTTTACAAGGATGACGATGGAAGTGAAAATTCTGTCTTTGTGCTTTTTGATCAACTCTTCCAGCGCATTGGTATCGCCGTTAACAAAAAGGGTAATCAGTTGTTGGTCAGTTAGGTTGATTGAAGATTTCATAGAATGGTTTTTGTATGCTTGGATTGGGTTTCATGATACCTTTTTACCTGTATCATGAGTCAAAGCTAAAATTATCTGACTGTCATCAAAATTTTGGGTAATGTAATTTTGTTAATTACGTATTTACTTGTACGCTGAATAAGCGTATAAATGTCAAAGCACTGTTAATGGAGGGGAAAAGTACTCGATGAATAGAAGCAACTTTAAATTTATATTTGTAACTCATTATGCCAAAGCCCACAACAGCAAAGGAAAAGAAGCAAACAGGAAAAAAAATGCAGCCCAGTGACTCCATTTTTATCCAGGGCGCCCGCATGCACAATCTACGGAACGTATACGTAGAAATACCAAGGAATAAGCTCATTGTGGTAACTGGTGTTTCCGGATCTGGTAAATCATCCCTGACCATTGACACCCTGTTTGCAGAGGGTCAAAGAAGGTATGCAGAGAGCCTGAGCGCGTACGCAAGGCAATTCATGATGCGCATGGACAAGCCGGATGTTGATCATATTGCTGGCCTCTGCCCTGCTGTTGCCATTGAACAAAAAGTAATCACCAGAACACCCCGTTCTACCGTGGGCAGCATGACAGAAATTTATGATTATATGCGACTGCTTTTTGCCAGGGTAGGAAAAACATACTCCCCTATTTCTGGCAATGAGGTTAAAAAAGATGATGTGCGGGATGTGCGGGATTTCATCAAAAAATGCAAGGCTGGAGATAAGCTTTATTTGCTTTCGCCGTTCCCCATGGGAAGCAAAAGAAAACCAGCGGAGGAATTGGGAATTTTAATGCAGAAAGGATTTTCAAGACTATACGATAATAGTGCTGGAGAGATCCTGCAGTTGGAAGAATTGGTGGAAGAAAAAAAATGGAAGCCAACCCGGGAAACCTATTTATTGATTGACCGTTTCGTGGCCAAGGATTTTGATGAAGATGAAGAGAACAGGATCCTGGACTCCTTGTCCCTGGCCTTTTATGAAGGCGAAGGAGCCCTTTACATCAAAAAAAATGACAATGACCCCCACCGTTTTTCCAATCTTTTTGAATTGGATGGAATACGGTTTGAAGAACCTGTTCCGAATCTTTTTTCCTTCAACAATCCTTATGGTGCCTGCCCGCTTTGCGAGGGCTATTCCCAGATCCTGGGCATTGACCCTGACCTTGTGATTCCTGATCAACGTTTGAGCGTTTTTGACGGCGCTGTGGCCCCGTGGAAGGGAGAGAAAATGAACTGGTGGAGAGAACATTTCATCAAAACATCCAAGCAATTTGATTTCCCAGTGCACCGGCCCTATGCAGAGCTTACCCAGGAACAGAAAGACCTTTTGTGGAAGGGAAGCAAACCCGCCCTGGGCATCAACCAGTTTTTCAAGGAAGTTGAAGAAAATCTTTACAAGGTTCAGTTCCGTGTCTTGTTGTCAAGATACCGGGGGCGTACCTTATGCACTTCCTGTGAAGGATATCGTTTGCGAAAAGACGCCTTGTATGTGAAAGTCAACAACAGGCATATTGGCGAACTCTGCAGGATGCCTGTGAGAGACCTGGCCAAATGGTTAAAGGACCTTAGACTTTCCGCCTACCAGGAAACCATTGCCAAAAGAATCCTGATTGAAATCAACCAGCGCGTGGATACAATGTTGGATGTTGGACTGGGCTACCTTTCCCTGGAAAGATTGGCCAATAGCCTCAGTGGAGGAGAAAGCCAGCGCATTCAATTGACGCGCTGCCTGGGGAGCAACCTCACCAATTCACTGTACATCCTTGATGAACCGTCCATAGGGCTGCACAGCAGGGATACAGAGCGCCTGATCAAGGTATTGAAGAACCTCCGAGACCTGGACAATACCGTTGTGGTGGTAGAACATGACGAACTGATGATGCGCGAGGCCGATCACATCATCGATATGGGCCCGCTGGCCAGCCATCAGGGAGGAGAGGTAGTGGCAGCAGGCAACTACAAGGAACTGATCAAATCAGAAAAAAGCCTTACTGCAAAGTATCTGAGGGGCGACATGAAGATTGAGGTTCCTGAAAAGATCCGTCCCTGGAAAAATTACATCCGGATTGAGGATGCCCGTGAAAATAACCTGAAACATCTTGATGTGGATTTCCCCTTGGGCATTTTCACAGTAGTCAGTGGTGTGAGCGGTAGCGGAAAAACAACCTTGGTGAAACGAATTCTTTTTCCTGCGATGGAGAAATCAATCAGTGGGATATCAGACCGCCCAGGCGCGCACAAACAAATTTCTGGAAACCCTGACATGATCAAGCAGGTGGAGATGATCGACCAGAACCCCATTGGCAAATCATCGCGCAGCAATCCTGTAACCTATATCAAGGCCTGGGATGGGGTGCGGGACCTCTATTCCGATCAGCCACTGAGCAAGATCAGGGGATATCTCCCCAAGCATTTTTCCTTCAATGTTGATGGAGGGCGTTGCGATGCCTGCAAAGGCGAGGGTGAACAAACTGTCGAAATGCAGTTCTTGGCTGATGTTCACCTGACCTGTGAAAGTTGTGGTGGAAAAAAATTCAAAGAAGAAGTACTGGAGGTGCAGTACAAGGGAAAGAATATTTATGCTGTGCTTGAATTGAGTGTAGACGAAGCAATCGAATTTTTCAAAGATGAAAAAGACATTGCAGGAAAATTGAAACCACTGACAAATGTGGGCCTTGGTTATGTCAAACTCGGTCAATCCAGCGGAACACTTTCTGGTGGAGAAGCACAGCGGGTAAAGCTGGCGAGCTTTCTGGGCAGAGGAAAAGGGCATCAGGATAAAATCATGTTCATTTTTGACGAGCCTACAACAGGCCTGCACTTCCATGACATCAAAAAACTACTGACTTCGTTCAATGCCCTGGTAGACCAGGGCCATACCATCATCGTGATTGAACACAATACCGATGTGATCAAGTCAGCAGATTGGGCCATTGAATTAGGACCTGAAGCGGGAGATGAAGGAGGAACACTTGTTTATGCAGGACCACCTGCTGGACTCAAAAAATGCAAGAAAAGCAAGACGGCTCCGTTTCTGTAAA
>CAILKQ010000002.1 GCA_903834825.1 uncultured bacterium
ATGGAGTGCAAAATTAATGGAAATGTTTACTCTACCAAAATTGAATTTGACTTGGTTAAGATCAATTAACTTCGTAGAAATTTGTTGTTTATGAATTACTGGCTCATCTTAATCCCTTTGATATCTGCCTTTATTGGTTGGTTTACCAATTGGATAGCCATAAAAATGCTTTTCCACCCCAAAGAACCCAAGAAAATACTTGGAATTACTTTTCATGGTATTTTTCCCAAAAGACAACAACAATTTGCTGAGAAACTGGGGAAATTGGTGAGTGAGGAGTTGTTGTCTTTCAAAGAAATCGAAGAAAAAATCATCAATCCGGATAACCTTTCAAAAATGATGCCCCTCGTTGAAGGTAAAATCGATCTTTTCCTTAGTGAAAAGCTCAACATCGTTTTTCCCATGATTTCCATGTTTATAGGACAGAACACCATCAGCCAATTAAAAATTGTTTTCATGCAGGAGCTGGAATCCATGTTCCCTGAAATCATTGGGTCATATATGAAAAATATTGAATCTCAGCTTGACCTGGAAAAAATGGTAACAGAAAAAGTTGCTGGATTCTCCAGTGATAAAATGGAAACAATACTCAACCAGATCATGTCCAAAGAATTCCTCTTCGTTGAAATCATTGGTGGTGTTTTAGGCCTAATCATCGGCATTTTACAGGTTTTGATCACTATATTGGCATCCTGAACTTAATTGTACCTTTTTTGTTTAACAAATACTTGACTTTCCATCCGAAAGATTAGGGATCCATAAAGCATCCAATCCATTAAAATACAGCTTAATGTCAAAATTATTCCTTGCCTTGTTCACGCTTCTATCGCTAAGCACCTTTGCCCAATATCCTGGAGGTGGTAGACCATCCGGAGCCACCCAAAACATGAATATTGGTCGGTTTTATGGTAAAATTATGGATGCAAAAACGAATAAAGGGATTGAAGCATCTTCAGTTCAACTTGTACAGTCCGTTTTTGATAGCACAACGAAGGCAAAGAAAAACAAAATTATTGCTGGCCAATTGACCAAGAGCAATGGTGATTTCAGTCTTGATGGACTGCCAGTGAGGGGGCAATTCATGCTAAAGGTCACCGCCATTGGTTACCTGACCCTAGAAAAACCTGTGAAATTTGACCTTGGTGTCAACGGCAATGATTTTTCAAAAATCATGAGCAATGCAGACGTTGATCTTGGAAATATCAAGCTTGAAATTGATGCAAAACAATTGGAAGAAATCAAGGTAGTGGGAACAAAGCCCTTCATGCAAATGGGCGTAGACAGGAAGATTTTTAATGTTGAAAAGAACCTTGTTTCTACCGGACAAACGGCTTCAGAAATGATGAAAAATATTCCTGGTGTTGATGTTGATATTGATGGAAATGTCAGTTTGAGGAATGCCTCCCCAACCATTTTTGTAGACGGGAGGCCCACCAACCTTTCACTTGACCAAATCCCATCTGATGCCATTCAAAGTGTAGAACTCATTACCAATCCTTCTGCCAAATTCGATGCATCAGGTGGAATGTCTGGTATCATCAACATTGTACTCAAGAAAAACAGGAAAGCGGGATACAACGGAAATCTTCGTGCAGGGATTGACTCAAGGCTGATGCCCAACTTTGGCGGCGATATCAACATCAAGCAAGACAAAGTGAATGTATTTGCCAGTACCATGTACAACAAAAGAAAATCTATCGGTGAAGGAGAATCTATCAGGGAGGAATTTTTTGCCTACCCTTCCATACGCTATGACCAATCCAACAATCCCAAGAGCCTTGGATTTTTCAATTACAACAGGGCTGGCCTTGACTATTACATTGACAACAGAAACACATTGACTGTTTCAGGCAGCCTTGTGTTGGGTGAGTTCAACAATGAAGATAAACTGTCTATAAAGACAGATACGCTGTTTACCACTGGAACAAAATCAATTCTATCCCAAAGGGCCACCAGCTCAGGTTACAACTTCAACAATTATGGTTCGGCCGTAGGTTTCAAACATCTTTTTAGCAAAAAAGGAATGGAATTGACTGCTGATTTGAACTATAACAAAAGCAATAACAAGAGCAATGGTGGTTTTCAAACCCAATATTTTGATTTGCAAAGCAACCCTAAAGGAGGCCTGATCAATCAAAAGCAAAATGGCGAGGGTGGAAATTCTTTGTACACCGTTCAAACTGATTTCACCAATCCGCTGGGTGAATCATCCAAAATGGAACTGGGTTTCAGGGCTGCCATCAGGGATTTCCAAAGCGAAAACCTCAATTACATTTATAACATCGCCTTAAACCAGTATATTCCCATTACCGCGATCAATGCCAACTATAAATTCAACGACAAGGTATTTGCAGTCTATGGCACTTATGGAAATGTAATCGGCAAAAAAACCAACTATCAGCTTGGTTTAAGGGCTGAGAGTTCGAAATATACAGGCACTTTGATTACAACAGGCAAGAGTTTTGGAAACAGCTATCCTTTGAGCCTCTTCCCCAGCCTCAATTTTACACACCAGATTGACCAAACCCAGGACCTGCAATTCAGTTATGCAAAAAAAATCAACAGGCCAAGTTTCTACCAGATACTGCCTTTTGTAGACTACACTGATTCACTGAACATCAGCAGGGGTAATCCTGACCTGATTCCTGAATTTACCAATTCAATTGAGCTGAACTACCAAAAAACATTCAAAGGGAACAACAGCTTGTTGATTTCTGCCTATTACAAACAAACGGACAACCTGATGACCCGTTTTCAGGTAAAAGAAGCTAGTACAACTCCGGGTAAGGATATCCTGGTCAATACGTACATCAATGCCAATAGCAGCCGTGCATATGGCCTTGAGATGACCTCCAGAAACCCACTTACCCAATGGCTTGAATTGACCACCAACCTCAACTTCTTCAATTCCAGTATCAATAGCAATAATCTTCAGGTTGACCTCAACAATTCATTGTTCAGCTTATTTGGAAAAGCCAATGCCAACATCAAGCTTCCAGCGAATTTTACCCTTCAATTGGCCTATGATTTCAGGAGCAAGTCAATCCTCCCTCAAAACAACTACAGTGGAGGATCGAGTGGTGGCAGAAGCAGCGGTGGAAGCAGCATGGGTGGTGGAAGCTGGGGTGGATACCAGCAAACGTCTGCTCAGGGTTATGTGAAACCCAATTATGGATTTGAATTTGCCCTCAGAAAGGATTTCCTGAAAGAAAAAAGAGGATCACTAACATTGAGCATGAACGACATGTTCAAAACCAAACTATATGGTTCTTACTCTGAATCACAGTATTTCACCCAAACCAATTCAAGAAGACGAGACTGGCAGGTGTTTAGATTAAATTTTAGTTATCGTTTTGGGAAAGTGGATGCAACAATTTTTAAAAGGAAGAATACCAAGAGTGGAATGGATAGCATGCAAGAAGGCATGCAAATGCAATAACAACCTTAATAGAAAAGCCGCTTGACAACAAGCGGCTTTTTTTTATCTTCTTTTGCCCAACAGCATCGGCACGAAAGAAAACGCATCAAATTTTTCCTCCTCAAAGCTTCCGTCCGACAATTTGGTAATCCGGTGCATGCGCTGTATCTCTCCTTCATTCAAAGGCAAAACCATGCATCCGCCTGTCTTTAGTTGGGCCAACAGCTTTTCAGGTACAAATGGTGCCGCAGCAGTGATCAAGACCTTATCAAAAGGCGCAAAAGTTGGCAGGCCTTCGAAACCGTCACCAAAAAACATCCTTAATCTATGGTACTTCTTGAGGAATTGAAATTCTTTATTGGCATCAAATAGTTTTTTTTGGCGTTCGATGGAAAAAACTTTTGCCTGTAATTCGCAGAGAACAGATGCCTGGTATGCACTTCCTGTTCCTACCTCCAATACCTTATCAAATGGTTTGATTTGTAAAAGCTGAGATTGATATGCCACAGTATAAGGATGTGAAATCGTCTGATCCTCTCCTATTGGAAAAGCGCGGTCTTCATATGCCTGTTGTTCGAATGCGGAATCAAGAAAAAAATGACGCGGAACATTCATCAATGCCTGCAAAACATTTTCATCTGTAATTCCCTTCTCCCTGATAAGGTTGACCAATTTGTTTCTAAGCCCTTTGTGAACAGGCCTGTCCTCTTTATTCCTCATGTCTGTATTCCCCTTGATATATTTTACATTTTGACTATACCAACCCAAGCTCGGCAATGATCAGATTGATCTTATCACCCAGGGAGGCATAGGCTGTATCAAAATCTTCTGTACGATCCAGTTTGCTCTGCACGCTAAAATAAAATTTTATTTTAGGTTCAGTTCCAGAAGGCCTTGCACTTATTTTGCTGCCATCTTCCAACAGAAATTGGAGCACGTTGCTCTTTGGCAGATCAATGGCACAAACTTGCCCGTTGGTTAAATCTTTGGCCTCTCTTTTTTCATAATCATACAGCCCGATAACAGGAACACCACCCAGGGTTGACGGAGGATTGCTCCTGAATGCATCCATCATTTCAGCTATTTGCGCTTGTCCATCTCTCCCTTTTTTGGTAATTGATATCAGATGTTCTCTGAAAAGTCCGTATTCTTTGTACAGCTCTACCAGTTTTGTAAAAAGACTTTTCCCTGCATCCTTTTCATACGCTGCCATTTCACAAAGGAAAGCCACAGCACTTACGGCATCCTTGTCTCTTAACTGATCGCCAATCATCAAGCCATAAGATTCCTCTCCGCCAATGATATAGTTTTCATGGGCTTCCTTGGACTTGATCAGTTCTGCAATCCATTTGAAACCTGTGAGCACATTGTAACATTTGATTTCATTCTTGGATGATATAATGTCTATGAGGTCAGTAGTGACAATGGTTTTTACCACCATATCGTTGTCTTTGGACAGTCCTTTTTTACGCCTGGCTTCAATCATATAATTGAAGGCAAGTACTGCAGTCTGGTTGCCATTCAGCAATACCCAATTGCCATGGTTGTCTTTTACGCCTACTCCTACACGGTCTGCGTCAGGATCTGTACCCAGGAGAATGTCGGCATCAATCGACTGGGCCTTTTTCAATCCAAGGCTCATGGCCTCACTTTCTTCGGGATTGGGGTATACTACCGTGGGGAAATTTCCATCGGGTATGATTTGCTCATCTACCAGCGTTAGGTTGGAGAACCCAAAGGCTGCCAAAACCTGTGGGACCAATGTAATGCCTGTTCCATGGATGGGAGTATACACGATCTTCAGGTCTTTTTGGCGTTCAATGGCATCAGGATAGATGCTCAAACCCTTTACCATATTGATGTATGCCTTGTCCATCTCTTCCCCAACCATGTGAATATTTGCTTCTCCGCCCGTCCATTTGACTTCATCCACTGATTGTATCTTCTGCACTTCTGTAATTACATTTTTATCATGGGGAGGAACCAACTGACCTCCATCGTTGAAGTATGCCTTGTACCCGTTGTATTCTCTTGGATTATGAGAGGCTGTACAAACAACTCCGCCCTGGCAGTGAAGATGCCTGATTGTAAAGGAGAGCTCAGGCGTAGGCCTCAAAGATTCAAAAAGATACACCTGAATACCATTGGCAGCCATCACATTGGCGGTAATTTCAGCAAAAAATCGACTGTTGTTTCTGCTATCATGCGCAACTGCCATCTTTATGAGTTGGTCTGGGAAAGATTGAATCAGGTAATTGGCAAAACCCTGTGTTGCCATGCCGATGGTATATTGGTTGATCCTGTTTGTTCCAACACCCATGATCCCCCTAAGACCACCGGTTCCAAATTCCAGATCACGGTAAAAGGCATCGGCCAAATCATCCGGATTTATAGACATGAGATCGTTGATGGCATTTTTCGTAGCCTCATCATAATTTCCTGCCAACCATTTGTCTACCCGCGCCTTGATCATTGCTTCCATTTGACAATAATTTTTACAAACTTAACAAACAGCGCCGTAAATGCAATTAACTTCATCTTATATATTAACACTAGCATGTTGTATCGTTATTTATACCAAATTTTTTGCACCATCGTCTTGTTGGCCATGGGTTTAGGAATTCGTGGCCAGGACAGTTCAATCGCCCATACCAATACAAAAAAATGGGTGCTTGGTGGTGTTCAGGCAGGCTTATGGGGTGGAACATTCTATTCGCTGAACAAAACCTGGTATGCCAACTACCCTCGCAGTGATTTCCATTTCTACAACGACTGGAAAGAATGGCAACAGATGGATAAGGCAGGTCATGCCTGGTCCAGTTATCAAATCAGCAACCATACCAGTAAAATCTGGCAATGGGCCGGTATGGAAAAGAAAAAAGCCGTCATGATTGGAAGCATCAGTGGCATGGCTTACTTGAGCATTATTGAAATTTTGGATGGATATTCAGACAAATGGGGGTTCAGCATCCCGGATATTCTCGCCAATTCAGCTGGAGCAGGTATTTATGCAGCACAGGAACTGGGCTGGAATGAACAAAGAATTACCATCAAACTCTCCTACTCACCCTACCGCTATGGAGCATTAACAACAAGGGCCAATGCATTGTTTGGATCAGGGGATGTTGAGAAAGTGCTCAAGGATTACAACGGCCAAACGTATTGGGCAAGCGTAAACATCAAGTCTTTTTTTCCGGAATCCCATTTCCCCGAATGGTTCAATATTGCCCTTGGCTATGGTGCAAGTACCATGTTGGGGGGCTATGAAAATACTTGGACAACAGCATCCGGAATGACCATCAACCGGTCAGATATTCCCCGGTACAAACGGTTTTACTTGTCAGCAGACATTGATCTAACGAGAATCAAAACAAAGAACAAAACATTGAAGACTGTTTTTTCTCTTGTCAATGTGTTGAAAATTCCAGCACCCACGCTTGAATGGAATGGTCTGAGAAAGTTAAGATTTCACCCTTACTTTTATTGATTTATGCCACATAGGCACCTGCCAATTTACCATCCACAACCTCAACGAAGATATTTTCCTGCAAGGTAGTAGCCAGTGAAATGCCTACATAATCAACATGAACTGGAAAAACCTTGTAACTTCTTTCAACAAGAGTAAGTGTCTGGATTTGTTTGGGAGAAAGGGGCAGAAAAGGGAGTATAGCGTACAACAGGGTTTTCCCGCTGTTCACTACATCATCAACAACAATCAGGATTTTATCCTTCAGCTCAATCCCATTGGGAATAGCGCAATTGAGTGGATTGGATTTGTCTATCTTAATCTCAATCAAATCAATCTGTAAAGAAGAAATTTCACCCAGGATGGCACTTAATTCTTGTGCAACAACAAAACCATTTTCCCTGATGCCCGCAATGGAAACAGCTGTTGCTCCGTTGTTTCTTTCCAGGATTTCAAAAGCCATTCTCCTGAGTTTCATCATGGCTTTTTCTGATGTAAGGATGTACTTCTTTCCCATCTGATTGGTATGATTATTGAATAAAATGTAATTTAGTACACTTGCCACAAACAATATAAAAATGAATTTATCCTTTCAACACCTTATACCATCCACATTTAGCGATTCGTCAAGGGTGTGGATATACCAAAGCAACAGGATTTTTACCCTCTCGGAGGCATTGACCATTGAAAAAATACTGGAAGATTTTACTGCTAACTGGAAATCCCATGGGACACCAGTTCAAGGTTTTGGAACCCTTTTTTTCGGGCAATTCATTATCCTGATGGCAGATGAGGAAGTAACCGGTGTCAGCGGATGCAGTACCGACAGTTCGGTAAGACTGATCAAGGCATTGGAAGAAGAGTACCGTGTTTCTATGTTCGACAGGATGAACCTGGCTTTTTGTATCAACGAAAAAGTACAATTGTTACCCTTTCCCCAACTGAATTATGCCATAGACAAAGCCTTCATTGACAAGGAGACCTTGTTTTTTGACAATACAGTCTTGACCAAGGCTGAGTTGCTGGATCGATGGATTACACCGCTATCCACTTCCTGGTTGGGCAAAAGAATACTGCCCCAGGGCCATCAATGATTGAATATTTAGGCGTGACAATTTGTCATATCTCTCCTTTTTCACTAATTTTGCGTGATGCTCAATTTTGCCAACAAAACGATTGATGAAAACCGTCAAGGTGAAGCCTATGCTGGTGAACTTGCTACCAATGCAAAACCAGGAAAGCTTTTTTATATAGAAAGTTATGGTTGTCAGATGAATTTCAGCGACAGTGAAATCATCGCATCCATCCTCCATACGGAAGGTTTTGTTCCTACCAAAAATGTTGAGGATGCAGACCTTATTTTCCTAAATACCTGTTCAATCCGCGAAAAAGCAGAACAGACAGTTCGAAAAAGGCTTACTGAATTCAAAAAGATCAAAAAACAAAGACCCTCTATGCTGATTGGTGTATTGGGTTGTATGGCAGAAAGGCTGAAAAGCAAACTGCTTGAAGAAGAAAAACTGGTTGATATTGTGGTTGGCCCCGATGCTTACCGCAGTTTGCCTCAGTTGATTGATGAAGCCGATTCAGGCACAAAAGCCGTAAATGTATTGCTCAGCAGGGAAGAAACCTATGCTGATATTTCTCCTGTTCGCCTCAACTCCAATGGAATCAACGCTTTTGTCAGCATCATGAGAGGCTGTAACAACATGTGTTCTTTTTGTGTAGTTCCTTTTACAAGAGGAAGGGAAAGAAGCAGGGATGATGCCTCCATTGTTGCCGAATGCAAGGACCTCTTTGAACAAGGCTATAAGGAAGTAACCTTGCTTGGACAGAATGTTGACAGTTATTATTGGGTTGATCCTAAAACCAATCATCCGGTAGATTTTGCCATGTTGCTGGAGAAAGTGGCACAGATCAGTCCATCCCTTCGCATCCGATTCAGTACCTCTCATCCCAAAGATATCACAGACAAGGTCTTGCATACAATGAAGGCACATGCCAATATTTGCAAATACATCCACCTGCCTGTACAAAGTGGCTCTACCAGAATTTTGCAACTGATGAACAGAACCTATACCAGAGAATGGTATCTGGCCAAGGTAAAAAGAATAAAGGAAATCATGCCTGAATGTACCATCAGTGCAGATATCATGACAGGTTTTTGCACCGAAACTGAACAAGACCATGAAAATACCCTTGACATCATGCGTCAGTCGAAATACGAGTACAGCTATATGTTTGCCTATTCTGAAAGACCTGGCACCCTTGCTGCAAAGCGCTATACGGATGATGTTCCTGATGAAGTAAAAAAACGCAGGCTGGATGAGATCGTCAAACTGCAAAACAGTTTATCCCTTGAAACGAATAAACTAGATATTGGAAAGGTTTTTGAGGTTTTGATTGAAGGCAACTCCAAAAAAAGCGACCTGCAATGGATGGGAAGAAACAGCCAAAACAAGGTGATGGTTTTCGATAAAATTGAAAACAACCAGCTTCAACCAGGCAGTTTTGTGCATGTGATGGCAGAATCCTGTACACAAGGTACCCTGATGGGGAAAATTGTCAATCTTTCCTAACTAAAGCAATCAATGGACATTCAAAGCATAAAAAATAGATTTGGCATCATCGGCAACTCCCCTGCCCTCAACTATGCGTTGCAGGTAGCAACCCAGGTTGCCAATACCGACCTTACTGTGCTTATCGTAGGAGAAAGTGGCGTTGGAAAGGAGATTTTTTCACAAATCATCCATGCGCTGTCACCAAGAAAACACAATCCTTTCATTGCTGTGAACTGTGGTGCCATACCCGAGGGAACCATCGATTCTGAATTGTTTGGTCATGAAAAAGGATCCTTCACAGGGGCGGTTGACTCCAGAAAAGGCTATTTTGAGACGGTCAATGGTGGCACCCTGTTCATGGATGAGATTGGTGAAACACCCTTGGGAACCCAGGCAAGGCTGTTGAGGGTATTGGAAAACTCAGAATTCATCAGGGTAGGATCTTCTAAAGTGCAGAAAACGGATGTAAGGGTTATTGCCGCCACAAACAAAGACCTGCTTACGGCAACACAGAACAACAAATTCAGGGAAGACCTTTATTACAGGCTCAATACAGTTCCTATAAGGGTCCCCTCACTAAGAGAGAGAAAAGAAGATATCATCCTGCTTTTTAGAAAATTTGCCGTTGATTTCGCGGAGCGATACAGAACCAGCCCCATTCAATTGACCGAACAGGCAAAAACCATGATGCTTAACTATTCATGGCCAGGAAATGTACGTGAATTGAAAAATATTGCAGAGCAGATATCTGTATTGGCTGAAGATAAATCCATTTCGGGCAATGATCTTGAACGGTTTTTGCCAAAAAATAACGTCAACAACTTGCCCATGCTGGTTGGATCAGGCCATATGTCGTCTGGACAGAATGAATTCATGAATGAACGGGATATTCTTTATAAGTTGTTCTTTGACTTAAAAAAGGATGTTACTGAAATGAAGAAAATGTTTCTTGAAATCGTTCAAAATCCTTCCAACATTCCTACAGTTTCACATGTGATGGAAGAATCTTACCGGCAAGACCTGCCCATCAGTAGACAGCATCAGGATCAACATACCCATGGAAGCATTATTCCTGTTAACAATCAACCCATGTTTATAACAGAAAACAGGGAAATGCAGGATACCATACTTGTTGATGAATCACTCAACATCATGGACAAGGAAAAAGAATTGATTGAGAAAGCACTGCGCAAACACAAAGGAAAAAGAAAAGATGCTGCCTCTGATTTAGGAATCAGCGAAAGAACCCTTTACAGAAAACTGAAAGAATATGATATTGAAGATTAATACTTTATACAGTAAGTACGCTCATTTACTGCTTGTTGTATTGGCAATCGTCAGTATTCAAGGTACTTGCAGGTATTCGCTAAAAGATGTTTCCATCCCTCCCGAAATCAAAACCGTCAGGGTATTCTTCATTGAAAACAAGGCCAGGTATATCAATCCTCAGTTGAGCCCGAAACTTTCAGACAAACTCAGGCAAAAGATCATCAACCAAACCAGGCTTTCACAAACCAATAATGATGCGGATTACGAAATAAGTGGCTATATCAGCGATTATTCCGTCAATACATCGGGTATTTCACAACAACAGGTAGCCAGCAACAACCTGAATGTAACCGTACACATTATTTTCAGGAACAGGCAGGATGAGAAAAAAAACTTTGAAGCAGATATCACCAGGAATTTCCCTTTTTCTGCCAGCAAAAGCCTTACACAAGCAGAAGTTGAGTTGAATGAACAGATGGTCACCAACCTTACCGATGAGATTTTCAATCGGATTTTTTCAAATTGGTAAAGGAGCTTAATTTAGCAAAATGATGAAGGAAACTGATTATATGATTCAATCCCTCTTTCAGAGAGAAAGCATGGATGAAATGACACTTGACGAACTCAAGGGTCATGCTGAAGCATTTCCCTATTCTTCGATCATACAATTTTTATATACCTGCAAACTAAAATCACAATATCACCTTGACTTTCCCGAGGCTGTATCGAAAACGGCTTTGTTTTTTGATGACTCCAGTTGGCTCAATTATCAACTCACAGACGAAGGCGAAAAAGGAAAGTTCAGGAAAATCATTTACGACAGCCAGTACAATAACATCAGTGAGGATGAAGAGGTTGAAGGGTTGAACTTGCCTGCCGAAGGCAGGGGGGTTGAAGAAGTAGATTTTGATGAAAATGAAGGAGGCTTTCATGATCCAGCAATAGTTCAAGCCATAGAGAAGATTGAACTGCAAGACCCAAAGACCAACCCTGCGTCAGGGACAAACAAAGATTTTGAATTCCAACTAACACCCTACCATACAGTTGATTATTTCGCCTCTCTGGGCATCAAAATCAACATGGAAAACGAAAAAGATGAGCTTTCTCTGAAGGTGAAAAGTTTCACAGCATGGCTAAAAACCATGAAAAGGCTTCAACCTGGCCCAGAAACGGTTACGGTCAAGGATATTCAATCTATTCTTAACACCCAAAACGATAAAGAAAATCAACCAGAGGCAATATTAACGGAGGCGATGGCTGAAGTATATCTAAAACAAGGACTCAGGGAAAAGGCTATTGATGTTTACAACAAATTAAGTTTGCAAAATCCTCTCAATAGCCATAAATTTGCAGACAAAATTTCACAGATCAAAGAAAACAAAATATGACAACAATTTTTATCATCTTAATCATATTGGTTTCAGTGCTTTTGGCGGGTATTGTTTTGATACAGAATCCCAAAGGTGGAGGACTTGCCGGTAATATTGCAGGATTCAGCAACCAATTCATGGGTGTAAAGCAAACAACTGATGTATTAGAGAAGGGAACTTGGGTACTTTCAAGTATTTTGGTTATTCTTTGCCTGGTTTCTGCCTTGGTAATCAACTCAGGCAAAACGGGTGGATCTGATACTTTGAAGAGTATCCCAACCACTACTGGAAATACAGCCCCTCAACAGGTCCCAATGCCACAGGCTCCAGCACCAGCTGCCCCTCAACCCAAATAAGCAGATTTTATTATAACAAAACCCTGCTTTCAGAAAGCGGGGTTTTTCTATATATTGAGGTATGGTACAAAAAAAAACAAGGAAAAAAACGGTCAAAAAGCGATCCAACATAACCTCTATTGTTTTACTCACGGTGCTTGCCTTTGTTTCTTCAGCTTTCTTTTATGTGCTTTTTCTCAGGCCTGCAACCAATTTTAATGCTGAGCAGGCCACTATATACATCCCAACCAAGAAAGCTGAAAAGCTTTTTGTGAAGGATCTTGTTCGCAAACACATCAAGCCAGTAGCATTTACCACTTTTATAGCGTTGTCCGATTGGACAGGATATTGGAATGAAATCAAGCCAGGTAAATATGTAATTGAAAAAAATGCAAGCATTTTTACCATTTTCCGAAATTTAAAGGGAGGAAGACAAATACCAGTGGAACTTACCATCAATAAGTTCAGGACAAAGAAAGAGCTTGCCAAGTATATTGGAGGCAAACTGGAATGCACTGAAGCTGACATTTACCGGTTCATCTCCAACAATGACTCCATTCGGGCATTTGGTGTAAAGCAGGAAACCTTGATGACACTTGTCATTCCCAATACCTATGAAATTTATTGGAATAGCAGCCCCAATGAGTTTATGAAGAGGATGAGCAAGGAGTCAAATGCCTTTTGGACTGATAGCCGAATTGACAATGCAATATTGCTTGGCCTGTCCAAAGAAGAAGTGATCACAATAGCCTCCATTGTTGAAGAAGAGACCAATAACATTGAAGAAAAACCAA
>CAILKQ010000003.1 GCA_903834825.1 uncultured bacterium
ACCGATGCCCAGGTGGGCTACCTGCTCGAACAGTTGAAACAATTGGGCCTTGACAAGAACACGATTGTCGTATTATGGGGTGACCATGGATGGCATTTAGGGGATCATGGCATCTGGAACAAACATACCAATTTTGAACAGGCTACCAGGGCACCATTGATCATTGCAGCACCTGGATTCAAGGGCGGGCAGCAGGCCCAAGGTCTCTCTGAGTTTGTAGATGTTTTTCCTACCCTTTGTGAATTGTCTGGCATACCAAAACCATCCGGGTTGGCCGGTACCAGCCTGGCTCCGGTTTTGAAAAACCCGCAGACAAAAGTCAAAGACATTGCACAGTCTCAATATCCCCGTGGTGATCAAACAATGGGATATGCCCTTCGTTCCGATCGTTATCGCTGTGTGATATGGTACAAGGAGAATTTCAGGAATCAGCCCGTGCACCAGGGAAGCGAAGTCATCGCAATTGAATTGTATGATTATGAAAAAGACCCGCTGGAGAAAATAAATCTTGCCACGGATGCAAGTTATGCTGAGGTGCTTAACCTCATGAAATCAAAGATCAGTGCATATCTACCCAAAAAACCATGATGGTGATTCATGAATCATCGTTTGTATTGCTTAATTTAGGCAGGAATATATCCATTAAAATAAATATTTCAGATGAAGCGGCTTATCTATAACAATTCGGTAATTATTTTATTCATTTCTTTTTGCTGTAGCCTTGCCAATGCACAGTCCAGCAAAAAAGACATGGAACAGATGATTGATCAGCAGTTCAAACTGGCTGCCAATCAATATAAAATCCTGGAAAAAAATGTTCCTGATTCCATGATGCCCAAAACGGTGAACAAGAATACTGGCAAGGTGGAGTCGAGCAATACCAAATGGTGGTGCAGTGGTTTTTTCCCTGGCAGCTTGCTGTATATTTATGAGCATACCAATGATCAGGATGTACTCAACATTGCACAAAAAAGACTGGCCATCCAGGAAAAGGAAAAGCATTATACCGGTAACCATGATCTTGGTTTCATGATGTATTGCAGTTTCGGTAATGCATACAGGTTGTTCAAGAAGCCAGGGGATAAGGCTACCATCGATACCGCAGCCGCTTCGCTGACCACCCGCTACAGGCCACAAATTAAATCCATCCAGAGTTGGAACAAGAACCAGAACTTCAATTGCCCGGTGATCATTGACAACATGATGAACCTTGAGCTGTTGTTGTGGGTTTCCCAAAATGGGGGAGACCAACGCTTCCGTGAAGTGGCCATCAACCATGCCAACAGCACTTTGGCCAACCATTACAGGCCTGATCACAGTGCTTTTCATGTACTAGATTATACCCTCGAGACGGGAAAATTTGTTGGCAAGAATCACCAGGGCTTCAACGATGCTTCTGCCTGGTCCCGTGGTCAGGCCTGGGGCTTTTATGGTTTTACCATGATGTACAGGTTTGTAAAAGACGAGAAATACCTTCAGCAGGCACGTGATATTGCACAATTCCTCTTGAATCACCCGAATATGCCCACAGACAAGATCCCATATTGGGATTTCAATGCACCCACTATTCCCAATGCATTGAGGGATGCATCAGCCGCTTCTATCATTGCTTCAGGCTTGCTGGAATTGTCCAGGTATACCAAAGGAAAGGAAAGCAGCAATTATGTTGATGCAGCCAAACAAATCATTGTTAAGCTGGCATCAGAAGAATACCTCGCTAAGCCAGGTGAAAATGGCGGATTTTTGCTGAAGCATGGGGTTGGATTCTTCAATGCCAATTCTGAAGTTGATCAGCCCTTGACTTACGGAGATTATTATTTCCTGGAAGCCATGCACCGCTACAAAGAGTGGATTTTAAAATGATCAAGGCTTAGAGGCCTTTCATGATGGCTTTGATGGTTTCTTTGTGTTGTGCGCTGACACCCACAACTGGTAGACGGAATGTCTCTTTGACAACCCCCAGCTCTCCCAGATAGGCTTTTACACCACTTGGGCTTCCTTCAGCAAATAAGGATTGAATCACGGGAATCATTTTTTCGTGTGTTGGACGCGCTTCAGCAAACTTGCCTTCGAGGCAGAGATTGACCATCGTAGAGAATTCCTTTGGATATGCATTGGCCAAGACGGATATAACACCAATTGCACCACAGGCGATGAGTGGCAGGGTGATGCCATCATCACCGCTGATGACTTCAAACCCATCAGGTTTATCTTTGATGATTTGCATGATTTGCTCCATGTTGCCTGATGCTTCTTTTGTAGCGATGATATTTTTGCAGGCATTGGCAATGCGAAGGGTAGTGGCCGTGCTTACATTCATACCGGTCCTGCCGGGTACATTGTACATGATCAACGGCAGGGGGGCAGCCTCACTAAGTGCTTTGTAGTGCTGAAAAATTCCCTCTGCATTGGGTTTGTTATAGTATGGGCTTACAGAAAGGATGGCAGCATAGCCAGTAAGGTCAAATGCTGAAAAAGCCTCTATAACGGCCCTTGTATCGTTACCGCCTATACCGGCAACAAGTTTTACCCGGCCTTTATTGAACTTGCTGACCAAGGTAAACACAAGTTGTTTTTCTTCCTTGTTCAAGGTGGCATTCTCACCGGTTGTTCCAAGGGCAACGAGGTAGTCCACCTTGCCATTGACCAGGTGTTCCACCAATCGCTCAATTCCTGACTGATCGATATCTCCGTTTTCTAAAAATGGGGTCACAATGGCGACACCTGTGCCCGAAAATGGGTGCTTGGTCATCGTAAATAATTATGAAACTTGATTGGTATTTTCTTCCCACCTGCCCATGTTGGAGAATTTTTCAATTCGCTGGTCAATGCGGGTTTCTGGATCTATTTCCTTTAGCTCGGCGATGGCTTTCACTACCTGTTCTTTCATCATGGCGGCCGCCTCATCATGGTTCCAATGCGCACCACCCAGCGGTTCAGGGATGATGCCATCCACCAACCCAAATCCAAGCATGTGCTCAGAGGTTAATTTGAGTTCATCGGCAGCTTTTTCCTTGTGGTCCCAGCTTCTCCAAAGGATTGAGCTGCAACTTTCCGGAGAGATGACAGTATACCAGGTATTCTCCATCATATAAACCTTGTCTCCAACACCGATGCCCATTGCCCCGCCACTGGCACCTTCACCAATGATGACACAAATGACGGGAACTTTGAGGCGAAGCATTTCAAAAATATTTTTTGCAATGGCTTCTCCCTGTCCTCTTTCCTCTGCTTCGATGCCAGGGAATGCTCCCGGGGTATCAACCAATGTAACAACAGGTTTGTTGAATTTTTCTGCCAATTTCATCAACCTGAGGGCTTTTCGATAGCCTTCGGGGTTGGCCATACCAAAATTCCGGAGTTGGCGGGTTTTGGTATTGTTTCCTTTTTGCTGGCCAAGGATCATCACGGTGTTCCCATCAATTTTTCCAAATCCACCCACAATGGCTTTGTCATCCTTGAAATTCCTGTCGCCATGCAATTCAACAAAGTCTGTGCAAATCCTTTCTATATAAGACAGGGTATACGGCCTGTCAGGATGCCTGCTCAGCTGCACTTTCTGCCAGCTGGAGAGGTTTTGTGTGATTTCCTTCTTTTTGTCTAGAATTTTTTCCTCCAATTGACGAACGGAGTCTGAAAGGTCAATCTTGTTCTTGTCTGCAGTCAGCTTGAGTTGATCAATCTGATCATAAAGATCCTTGATTGGCTTTTCAAAATCCAAAAACTGTCTTGAGTTGTTATCTCCCATGGATTCAATTTAGATTTCTGTGGGGGATAAAGGTAATAAAATTTCTCTCAACCGGCTGTGCATGTTCAAATCCAGTTGATCAATTTATATGAATTGATTGAAAACGCTGCTTTGACAGTTTTTTTTTTCTTTTAAAAAAATATCCTATTATTGGATTCTCATAAAAAGAACAAAACATTGCTTATGTCCATCTTATCAAGTCTAAGGACTGGGATAAAATCCCATCTCCAATTTCTTCTCTTTTTTTAATGCTGCTCCCAGTTATTGGTTTTGGACAGCAGAAAACAATCACCGGAACGGTAAAGGATGATGCAGGTGAGCTGCTCTCCAACATTTCTGTAGTCATTAAAAAGAAAACTACAGGAACAACCACTGATGCAAAGGGAACCTTCAAAATCAGTGCTGCAGTAGGGGATGAAATTCTTTTCACTTCAGCAGGGCACGAGGAATTTTCATTGAAAGTGGATGCAAGAAACGAATACATCATTGCCCTCAAGCCCAAAACATCTGCCTTGAATGATGTTGTTGTGGTGGGGTATGGTCGCCAAAAAAAGGTAAACCTTGTTGGCGCTGTATCTCAGGTCAATGTAGATGACAAAATTGTAAGCCGTGCATTGCCGAATGTATCTTCTGCTTTGACAGGTCTTGTACCTGGTTTGCAGGCAGTACAGTCATCGGGTATGGCGGGTAATAACGAAGCAAGCCTTATCATCAGGGGTCTGGGAACGGTTAACAATGCAAGTCCATTGATTGTGGTGGATGGTATGCCGGATGTTGACATCAACAGGATCAACCTCAATGATGTGGAGACCATTTCTGTTTTGAAGGATGCAACCTCCGCTTCAGTATATGGATCAAGGGCGGCAAATGGGGTCATTCTTATCACTACCCGCAGCGGAAAAGGGGCAAAGAAAACATCTTTGAATTTTACGAGCAATAACTCAGTGGTTGCGCCTACAAGAGGGCAGGATTTCATGGAAGACTATTCCAGGTCCCTGACCGTGCAGCAACAAAGAACTGCTGTAGGCACATTGGCCGGTAACCAACTGTTTAAGTTGGGAACAGTTGATGAGTGGTTGGCAAAGTCAATGATTGACCCAGTGAAATTCCCTAATACAGATGTTTGGGACATCATCCTCAGGCCAGGTATGTACAATAACTACAATCTATCTGCAACAGGAGGAAGTGATAACAATAATTTCTTCGTTTCTGCAGGGGTGAAGGATGAAAAAGGTTTGCAGGTCAACAATGATTACAAGCAATACAATGCCCGTTTCAACTTTGATTCTAAAATAAAGAACAACATGAACGTGGGTTTCCGCTTCAACGGAAACTGGTCAACATTCAGGTATGGTTTGTCAGAGGGATTCAATGATCCAGATGCATCCAACACGGCAGGTAATGACATGCAATATGCCATTGCGGGTATGTTGCCTTATGACCCCAAAACTGGATATTATGGCGGTGTGATGGCATATGGAGAAGATCCACAAGCCTATAACCCTTATACATTATACATCAACAATCCTTCCCAGAACAACAGGCAAGAGGTCAATACGCAATTGAATTACGACTGGACGCCTATCAAAGGGTTGACTGCAAGGATTGACTATGCATTGAACTATTATAACCAGTTCTCTTGGTCTGCTGCTACACCCAACCAAGCCTACAATTTTCAAACAGAGTCTTTTGGTAGCAGGGTCTATGTTGGGCAGAATGCGGGTATTTCAAACAGCACCAGTACAGGGTTCAAAACATTGCTCAATGGCCGCGTGAACTACAATACCAAGATTGGTAAGGAGCATGATATCGCTGCTGTTGTTGTGTACAACGAGGAATATTGGTTCAACCGCTCTCAGGGAAGCTCAAGGAATGACAGGTTGCATCCGAGTTTATCTGAGGTAAATGCTGCTTTGACTGATATTCAATCCACCAGTGGTTCTTCAAATGAAGAGGGTCTTCGGTCTTATATTGGAAGATTCAACTATACTGGATTTAACAAGTACTTGTTTGAAGCCAACTTCAGGGTG
>CAILKQ010000004.1 GCA_903834825.1 uncultured bacterium
CCACTTCGCCAGATGCCAACTCACAGTTTTACAATGTTGCAAAATATGCTTTTGCCAAAAGCCCTTCAGGCCTGGCCATGACCTATACCCCTTGGTTAAAAGACCTTGGTCTCAATGATGTTTACCTTGCCTCACTTGCTGGCTATTACCAATTGAGTGAAACTGAAGCCATCTCCGGATCCCTGCGGTATTTTAGCCTTGGCAATATTCAGTTCACCGACAACCTGGGGAATGACCTCAATTCATTTCGCCCCAGGGAATTTTCGCTAGATGCGGGGTATTCAAGAATGTTGGGAGAAAACCTCAGCTTGGGTGTAGCGCTTCGCTACATCAATTCAAACCTTGCAGGTGGGCAGGCAGTAAATGGTGTTTCTTACAAAGCAGGCAATGCAGTTGCCGGTGATATTGGACTTTACTACAGTACGGAAGCGGAGGATGGCAGCGGCATCAACCTGGGTGCAGCCTTCACCAACCTGGGTTCCAAGATCAGTTATACCAGCGATGCAACACAGAAGGATTTTATCCCTGCCAACATGACCATTGGTGGTGTTTACAATTATGTGAGCAATGAGGTCAACCGCCTTTCATTTGGAGTTGATGTCCACAAATTGATGGTGCCAACGCCTCCTTCTTTGGGTGATTCTTCAGGCCTGGCCAACTACAGAACAAAAGGTGTTGTAGGAAGCTGGTTCAGTTCATTTGGTGATGCCCCGGGTGGTGGTGCAGAGGAACTGAAAGAATTCTCGTTGTCGCTTGGCGGTGAGTTTTCCTACAACGAACAATTCGCAGTAAGGGCAGGATATTTTTATGAGGACAAGACTAAGGGAAATCGACAGTATTTTTCTCTGGGCGCCGGTTTTACATCATCATCATTTGGCGTCAACCTTTCTTACCTGATTCCTTCTGGATCGGGAGTGAACAGGAACCCACTCTCCAATACAATACGCTTCACACTGCTCATGGATCTTTCACCATCAGAAAGAAACTGATCACGCATTAAATAATAGATTGAAAACGGCCTCAGGGCCGTTTTCTTTTTTCATACATTTATAAAAAATACAACATGTCTTTCAGGATTGGATTTGGAATAGATTTTCACCAGTTGGTAGAAGAAAGGGATCTTTGGATTGGGGGTGTGAAGATTCCCCATCACAAAGGGGCCAAAGGTCATAGTGATGCGGATGTGTTGCTCCATGCCATTTGCGATGCCATGCTGGGTGCACTTTCCCTGGGGGATATTGGTGTCCATTTTCCTGACACCGATGCCGCCTACAAAAATATCGACAGTAAAATTCTCCTCCAAAGAACCTTTGAATTGATTGCTGCCAAGGGGTATAAGGTGGTAAACGTAGACAGCTCACTCTGTTTGGAAGCACCAAAGATTAAACCTTATGTTAATTCAATGCAGGAAACCATCGCCTCCATCCTACAGGTGGATGCCTCAGATGTGTCTGTAAAGGCCACTACGACGGAGAAAATGGGCTTCGTGGGCCGTGAAGAAGGATTGGTGGCCTATGCAACCGTACTTCTTGAAAAGCAAGGATAGTTGTACCTTTGCAAAAACCATTTCGTTGAAGGTTAAAGTCATCAACAAGTCATCTCACCCACTTCCATCCTATGCCACATCGGGTTCATCCGGTATGGACCTGAGGGCTGATCTCACCATTCCTGTTTTGCTCGCCAGCATGGAGAGGAAATTGATTCCCACTGGCATATATTTGGAAATTCCGCTAGGATTTGAGGCCCAGATCAGGCCCAGAAGTGGGCTGGCCCTTAAACAGGGGCTCACCTGTTTGAATACTCCCGGCACCATTGATGCAGATTATCGCGGAGAGATAAAAGTAATTCTGATCAATCTTTCAGGAGAAACGCAACAAATCGACAATGGTGACAGGATTGCCCAAATGGTTTTTCAGCAAGTTGAAATGGCTGAGCTGATAGAAGTTTCGTCTATTGATACAACAGAAAGAAATGAAGGTGGCTTTGGACATACCGGTAAACAATAAAATTTGACCATGAGAATTGGAATGCTTTTAATGGTGCTCATGATGGCTTTTGCTTCCTGCAGGTCTACCAAGCAAATCACTACTGTGATTGCAAAAAAAGACAGTGCTGTTGTGGTAGTTAATCCTGCTGAATCGGATTCAGCCAAGAGTGTGAGGGCTACCCTGGATAAAATAAAGGGCAAAAAAATCAGCTTCACCAGATTTTCTTCAAAGGTAAAAGTGGAGTACAGCGATGATAAAAACAGTCGTTTCGATTTCAATGCTTTCGTTCGCATGAAAAAGGACAGCGCCATCTGGATTTCCATCATCGCCACTTTGAACATTGAAGCCTTTCGGGTTTTGATCACGCCAGATAGCATCGTCATCATGGACAAGATCAACCGTACCATCCAGCGCAAACCGCTTTTTTACCTCCAGGAAATCACGAAAGTGCCTTTTGATTACAATACCCTCGAAGACCTCATCGTTGGCAATCCGGTATACCTCGATAAAACGATTATTGCTTACGCTGATCAGGGAGAAAAATTGTCCATGTCAACCATCGGGAAGGCATTCAAACATTACCTCACCGTAAGCAAAACTGACCTTAATCTTCTGTTCAGTAAATTGGACGATGTTGATGTAACCCGAAGCAGGACTGCAAACCTGGCATATGGCGAATACATTGTGGCTGGTCCCTGGATGTTTGCAGGAACCAGGAATATTTCACTTTCAGAAAAGACAAAGCTCGACATCAAACTTGACTTCAAACAAGTAGAATTTGAGAAGCCCTTGGGATTCCCTTTCAGTATTCCCAAGAATTTCAAGATCATCAATTAACATTTCATAAAAGAATAATTACCAAGATTTGCTGATGAGAAATATTTCCAAAATAGCAAAAGGATTGTATAAGGCTGGGTTCATCTTGCTGCTATTTGTTGCATTGGATGGACTGGCACAATCAAGGGAAGATCTTGAGAAGAAAAGAAAAGAGATTCAACAAGAGATTGCTTCATTGCAAGAAGCACAAACAACGATTTCAAAAGACAAGAAAGCCAGTGTTTCTCAACTAAAACTCATTGAAAGGAAATTAAAAAGCCGGTATGCCGTCATCAACAACCTCAATGATGAAATGGACCTGATTGACAATACGATTTTCAGCAACAACAGGGAAATTTACAGGTTGCAAAAGCAGTTGGATACCTTGAAGCAACAATATGCAAAAACAATTGAATACTCTTACAAGAACAGGAGCAGTTACGACATGCTTAATTTCATATTTACTGCAACCAGTTTCAATGATGCAGTAAAAAGAGCAACCTACCTGAAGAGTTACAGAAAATACAGGGACGAACAAGCCGCAAACATCAACAGGACCCAAAAAGAAATGGCACAAAGGATAGAAATGCTGACTGCCAACAAGCAGGAAAAAGGAAAAGTGCTGGAAGAGCAGAACAAACAGAAAATCATTCTTGAGGGAGAGCAAAAAGAAAAAAATCAGTTTGTCTCCAAACTCAAGGCAAGAGAAAAAGAGATTGAAAAGGAAGTGGCTGCAAAAAAGAAAGTGGAAAGAAGCCTCCAGAATTCCATTGCCGCCATCATCAAAAGGGAAATCGAAGCGGCAAGGCGCAAGGCGGAAGAAGAAGCCAGAAAGCTTGCTTCAGGCACTGTGGCAAAGCCCGCAGAAAAAGCGCCTGCTGCTGGTTCAGCCAGTGCCGCACCTGTAAGAAAGGCCAATATCCTGGAGAATACTCCAGAAGTGACCAAGGTTTCAGTCGGATTTGAAAACAACCGGGGCAATCTTCCTTGGCCCGTAGACAAGGGAACCATCACTTCAAGCTTCGGAAGGCAACGCATCGAAGGAACCAAGATTGATGAAGACAACGGCGGCATCACCATTCAGACCTTGTCAGGCGCAGCGGTTAAAGCTGTGTTTGAGGGTGTTGTTACAACCGTATATGACGTAGCGGGAAGCCAGACGGTTACCATTAAACACGGAAAATATTTCACCACTTACTTCAATTTATCCACCGTAACTGTGGCCAAAGGAGCCAAGGTGGCCATGGGGCAGGTGATTGGAAAAGCGGCTGAAAATTTTGATGGGGATGGTGAAATCCTCTTTATGCTCAATGAGGAAATGCGGTTTGTGAATCCTGAAATTTGGTTGAAAAACAAATAGCATTGAGGGGAATTCACCCATTCAACACCTTGCCGTAGAGTGCTTCGTATTGGGGTACGATATTTTCAATGTCAAAGATTTCTGCCTGCTTCCTTGCCGCACGGCTGAATTGCTCGAGCATAATAGGGTTTGAGAGCAACAAGATTGAATCCCTGCTCATGCTTTCAATGTCACCGATATCGCTAAGGAAGCCATTGACCCCATGGGTAACCACTTCCGGAATTCCTCCAGCCCTTGAGGCAACCACTGGTGATCCTGCAGCCATGGCCTCTAAGGCAGAGAGTCCAAAGCTTTCATATTCTGAGGGCAACAAAAACAGATCAGCAATGGCATAGATATCTTCCATGTCTTGCTGTTTTCCAACAAAACGGGTGTCGTCAAAAATGCTCAACTCCCTGCAAAGTTCTTCTGCCATAGGGCGCTCAGGGCCATCTCCCACCAAAAGCAGCTTTGAAGGGATGGTTTTATTTATTTTGTTGAAGGTATAGATGACGTCAGCAATCCGCTTGACTTTCCGGAAATTAGAGGCATGTAAAATAATTTTTTCTCCATTGGGGGCGATTACCTTTTTGAAAGCATCAATCGGCGTTTTAGAAAACCTTTTGATGTCAACAAAATTGTGGATTACAATGATCTCTTTGAGGATCTCAAAATTGGTATAGGTCTCTGCCCTAAGATTGTTCGAAACAGCAGTGATGGCATCGCTCTTGTTGATGGAAAATGCAACCACTGGAGCATAGGTTTTGTCTTTGCCTACCAGGGTGATATCAGTTCCATGAAGGGTGGTAATGAATGGAACATGGATGCCTTGTTCTGCGAGAATTTGCTTGGCCATTAAGGCCGCAGAAGCATGAGGAATGGCATAGTGCACATGCAACAGGTCTATGTTGTTGTTCCTTACTACATCCACCAGGGTGCTGGCAAGGGCTGTTTCGTAGGGAGGGAAATCAAACAATGGGTAAGCGGGCACCCGCACTTCATGGAAAAAAATATTGGCACTGAACCCAGTCAATCTTACCGGTTGTTGGTAGGTAATGAAATGTACAACATGCCCTTTGTCGGCCAATGCTTTACCCAACTCCGTTGCCAGCACGCCACTTCCACCAAATGTTGGGTAACAAACAATACCAATGTTCATGATCAGGTTTTTGAATAAACGAAAGTACCACATATAAAGTTCAATAGGCCCCCACTTCCATCGAAATAATGGAAAAATTGATTAGTTTAGGACCAATAATAAATATATCCGCGCATGAGAAAAATGATATGCATGTTCATGATGATTTTGATGAGTTTTGCCAGTGTTTTAGCCCAGCAAAACCAGGATTCGCTGATGATCAAACGGATTTCAGATGAAGTATTCATGAATGGAAAAGCCTATGAAAACCTCAGGTTCCTCTGCAAAAAGGTAGGCCCCCGTCTTTCAGGTTCTGCCGGTGCCGCTCTGGCCGTTGATCAAACCGCCAGGATGCTCAGGGAAGCTGGGGCTGACACCGTCTATCTTCAGCCTTGCATGGTGCCAAGATGGGAAAGGGGGGCGAAAGAAATTGGAAGGGCAAGCTTGAACAATGGACAAACCATGCTACTCAATATCGTTGCCCTTGGAAATGCGGTGGGTACACCAGTGGGCGGCATCTCTGCACAGGTGATAGAAGTGAAGAGTTTCAAGGAGTTGGAAGCTTTGGGTGCGGATAAAGTAAAGGGGAAAATTGTTTTTTATAATTACAGGATGGATCCAAGGTTCATCAGCACATTTGCCGCTTATGGTGATGCGGGAGTTTACAGGTCTGCCGGGCCTTCACGTGCAGCTGCATTGGGCGCCGTAGCGGTCATTGTTCGCACCTTGTCTCCTGTGTTGGACGACAATCCACATACTGGCGCTACCAAGTATGAGGAAGGAAAGCCAAAGATTCCTGCCGTGGCCATCAGCACAAATGGAGCAGTTGAACTCAGCAAAGCCATCACAGAGGGAAAAGTAGGATCGGTTTATTTGAAGACCAACTGCAAGATGTTGGAGGATGTATTGTCCTACAATGTGGTTGGCGAAATCAGGGGGGCTGAATTTCCCTCAGAAGTCATCACGGTTGGCGGGCATTTGGACAGCTGGGACCTTGCTGAAGGAGCCCATGATGATGGTACAGGATGCATGCAAAGCATTGAGATCATCCGTGCCCTGAAAGCCCTTGGCATCCAACCCAAGAGAACCATCCGTGCCGTCATGTTCATGAATGAGGAAAACGGATTAAGGGGTGGTACAAAATATGGCGAGGTAGCCAAAACAGAGAACAAGAAATTCATCATGGCCATGGAAAGCGATGCCGGTGGTTTCACACCAAGGGGATTTGGTTTTTCTGCAGATGCCAGGCAAAAAGAAAAAATCATGTCCTGGAAACCGCTGTTTCATCCTTACGGAGCCTCGGAATTCAAAGAAGGTGGCGGTGGTGCAGACATTGGTCCGCTTCGCCCATTGGGTACTGCCTTGATTGGTTTGAATCCTGATTCACAGCGCTACATGGATCTTCACCATGCCAAAACAGATGTTTTTGAAGCAGTCAGTGAAAGGGAACTGAACCTTGGAACAGTGGTCATGGCTGCCATGGTTTACCTTGTCAGCCAGTATGGGCTGTAAAGGAGCTTAACCGCCGACGATGAAAATGGCAGGTTCCTTAGGAAGGCTGATGTTCATTTTTTTCCATTCGGAAATCTTTTTGGTCATCACCCACTCATCAGCGGAAGTTAAGTGATAGGCAATGCAGAGTTTTGTATTGTCTTGTAGCACTTGCTGCAGCGACTGAAGCATTTGGTTATTTCGGTAGGGGGTTTCAATAAACAGCTGGGTGCAGCGTTCATTGACTGCTTTTTTCTCTAGCGTTTTGATCATTTTTTCTCGTTCTCCTGACGGGATAGGCAGGTATCCGTTGAAGGTGAACTGTTGACCATTCATGCCACTGGCCATCAGCGCCAACAGGATTGAGCTGGGTCCGCTAAAAGGCTTCACTTGCGCTTTCATTTCATGTGCAACGGCCACCAGTTTTTGCCCGGGATCTGCAATGCCAGGGCAACCCGATTCACTGACAATCCCAATCGTTTTGTTTTCTTTCAAATGGGCTTTAAAGGCCTCTATTTTTTCTTCTTCTGCCTGTCCTGTTTCATGCCATATCCTGGCATCAATATTAAAAGATTTGTCAATTTTTTTAAAAGCCCTTCTGGCAGTTCTTAAATTTTCTGCAAAAAATACCTGGCAGGCATTGATGGCGGTTGCAATCGAAGCGGGCAGGGCATCATAGCCATCTTCTGCCAGTGCAATGGGGATCAATATTACTTTTCCATTCATGGTATTCGTCTCAGGCAAAAGATTGTTTTTCTTTGATTTCGTGCATGCTGATGGTGGCTGCAATGACGGCATAAGCCGGCGCAAAAATCCATCCCACAATGATGACACAATGCATCATGTAGAAAATGATGCCATTGCCAATGGCCAGTCCCTTGTGTTGCCCAATAAAGTCGATGCTTTTTGCAGTGCTGAGTTTGTTTCTTTCACAGGAATAATCCAGCATGGAGAAGCCATAATAATAGCATTCGATGAGGATGGCCAGGATAGGCGTGGCCCAGCCGATGAGAGGAAGCAGGGAAAGGAAAATGATAGAAATGATGTATACGGTTTGCCACAGGGTATTCCTGACGGCCATTCTTATTCCCCTGACAACATCAGAGAGGTATTGGCTCAGTTTGAATTCAAAGGGTTGCCCTTCAATGATGGAGGCTGTTTTCTCACTGAGAAATGAAAAAACAGGAGAACCCAGAATAAGCCAGATGTATTTGAACAACGAGAAGTACAAGAGCATGAGGATCAGCCAGAGCATGATACCCCCTACGGTGAACAGAAAGCCGATCCAGCTGTCTTGCAGGCGGGTCAGCCATACCTGCAATCCGGTTTCTTTTGTCAGCCATTCAATGGCCGCATTGGCAGATCTCGAGAAGAAGTACATGCTGACGCCAAACAGGATGGCATAGCAAATCCCTGGAATAATGATCCATTTCCAAAGCTTATGTGTTTTGATGAACGCATGGGCCCTGAAATAGGACTGAATGGATATGACGATTTCTTTGAGCATTTCCTGAGGGATAGCAAAATACACATTTAAAGTCAAATCAATGGGGTTGGGCTTTTTCAGTGCTTTTCAATAATGGAGTATCTTCATGCAAAAGCTGCACTGATGAATAAACTGCTCATTCCTTCCAAGTCTTTCCTGGCAATGCTCAGTGGTCCGGCTTTGTTTTTTTTGGTCCTCTTTATCAACCCCTTCACACTTGATCCGCTTGCCAACAGGGTATTGGCAACTGCTGTCCTCATGATTGCATGGTGGGTAACAGAGGCCATTCCCATGCCGGCAGTTGCCATCATTCCTCTGGTGCTTTTTCCCTTGTTGGGTATTTCCAAAATCAGTGAAACAGCTGCGCCCTATGCCAACGAAGTAATCTTTCTTTTCATGGGCGGATTCATGATTGGATTGGGCATTGAAAAATGGAACCTGCACAAACGCATTGCCTTGTCCATTGTACAGATCACAGGGACAGGAGGCAACAGGATTATCCTGGGATTTATTCTTGCCACGGGGTTTATCAGCATGTGGCTCAGCAATACGGCTACCACCATGATGATGTATCCGATTGCAGCATCAGTCATTGCAGTTGTGTATGCAAAGAATGACCAAAATCCGAAACTGCGCAATTTTGCACTCTGCATCATGCTGGCCATTGCCTATGCATCCAATTTTGGCGGAATAGCCACCATCATCGGTACGCCACCCAATGTTGCTTATTCCTCTTTTATCAGCAAGAAATTTGGCCATGATATTTCCTTTTTTGCTTGGATGTTTGTTGCCACACCTGTAGCGATTCTGCTCTTGTTCTCCCTTTATTTTGTACTGGTGAAAATGTTTCCCAACAAGATCAATGCAGACATGGAAATGCATGCACTCATCAAAAATGACTTGAAAGATTTGGGGCCAATGAGCATTCCAGAGAAAAGGGTGATGGGTATCTTCTTGCTCACTGCAACGCTTTGGATTACCAGAGACTTGATCAATCAATTGGGAATCGTTAAACTGGATGACAACATGATTGCAGTTTTTGGTGCTTTGCTGATGTTCATTGTGCCTTCCGGTCATTCAAAAAAATCAGCTGACAAGATTTTGGTATGGGCCGATACCTCAAAAATGGCCTGGGGAATTCTCTTGCTATTTGGTGGAGGCATCACGCTGGCAACCGCTTTGGAAAAGGCTGGCTTGATTGGAATGCTGGGAAAATGGTTGGCAGGTTTTTCTGGAAGCTCACTTATTCTGTTGATTCTGGCTGTTGCCTTTCTTTCTATTTTTATCAGTGAGTTCATGAGCAATGTTGCCCAGGTGATTGTATTCGCTCCTGTTGTTACAGGCATTGCAGAAGCCGTAGGGGTCAATCCTTTCATGTTGGGCATTCCCATGACCCTTGCTGCAAGTTGTGCCTCCATGATGCCCATGGGTACCCCACCGAATGCTATTGTTTTTTCAAGCGGGCACATCAAATTAAAGGAAATGATCAAGGCCGGTTTTGTCATGAACCTGATCAGCATCCTGTTGATTGTATTGGCCAGTTATTTCCTGGTTCCATTGGTGATGAACATCATGAAATAATCGCCTAAAATTTTGGGCAATTGATTTTTCTTTTCAGCGGATCGCTGAATGGATTGATGTAAATGATGGACAGCTCTGTTCCTCCCCTTGAAAAAGATGCAGGCTTGAGGGTGGAGGTATTGATGTCATAAGAAACGCCTATCCTGAAATGATTGACCTCAATGCCCATGTAAGGAATCAATGCATCGCCGAACCGGTACCAGGCGCCAGCGTAAAGTTCAAAGGGGTTTTCCGCACTGCCTCCCATGGTATAGGAAAAAGCCCCTCCTGCAATGGTCTCTTTTGCTAATCCCTGTACTTGGTGCATGATGCTGGCATGAAAAAATGTGTATTGGCCAAGCGGAAAATAACTCCCTCCATGCAAGGTTGTCCTTGTATTGAGCAAATAATTTCCTCCGTTAAAAGATTCGGATGGCCTGTTGACATGGTACACAGAGCCACCGATATAAAAACTATTGTCTCCATTGGTACTCAGTGAATACATGAAGCCAGTATTGATGTCAAGATAGTTGATGGAAAAAGGACTGTTGGCAAATGCTTCGGTGGTCATCCCTGTAAAGCCAAGTGCTGTCAGTTCGTCTTCAAAATCAGCCCTTCTTACATCCAGCCTTTTGCTCGCATAAGTGCCCTGAAAGCCAATGGCCAACTGGTGCATCCCATCTTCATCAAGGGTTTTGGTATAGGCTGTGCTGAGGGTATAAAATGAGTTGTTGAGGATTTTGTTTCCACTTTGGTCGTTCACGGCCATCAGCCCTACACCCCAGGTATCATTGTCGGGCAGGTTCTTGCTCAAGATGCTGAAATCAATGGCTGCTGTAGACGTGGTGAACGCATTGTTGACTGTTGGCCATTGTTTTTTGAAGTTTCCTGAAAAGCGGTACGTGCCATTGAACTTTCCAGTGTAGGCAGGATTCAAGGTCAAGGGGGAAACAAAAAATTGAGAAAAATGGGGGTCTTGTGCACGCACCGATGATGCCATCAACATGATGGAAAAGCAGTAGAAGATACGGAATGCGTGTTTATTCATTGGGCGGTAACGGGTTAAGATTGGGATTTTTCACCAAATGCAAGATCTCCTGCATCACCAAGGCCTGGCACGATATATCCCTTTGCCGTCAGTTCTTCATCGATTGATCCGCACCATATTCTCACTGTTGGTTCATGCCTCCTCAAAAAATCAATCCCTTCGGTACTGGCAATGACTGCTGCAACATGTAATTCTGAAGGGGTACCTTCTTTTTTTAGCAAATCAATTGTTTTAACAAGGGAGGCACCCGTGGCAAGCATGGGATCGCAAATGATCAACACCCGGTTGTCTATCACCGGACAGGAAAGGTATTCCAGGCTGATATCAAAACTGCCATCGGTATGGTGCTTTCGGTAGGCCGCAATGAATGCATTGTCTGCCTTGTCAAAATAATTTAACATCCCCTGGTGCAGGGGTAAACCGGCCCTCAGGATGGTACCAAGCACGGGTTGTGTCTTCAGTAATTTGGTTTTGGAAATGCCCAATGGGGTTGTGATATCCTGCTCTTCCCAGGCAAGGGTCTTGCTTATTTCATAGGCAATGACTTCGCCTATTCTCTCGATATTCCTGCGGAACCGCATTCTGTCACCCTGTACTGCGGTTGCCCTTAATTCGCTGATCCAGTTGCTGACCAATGAATGATTTTCACCTAAGTTTTTGACCATACAATACTTTAATTTCGGGGTATCTTACAAAACTAAACATTATCTATGTTATATCGCGTGATTGGGGTCATGAGTGGCAGCTCATTGGATGGATTGGATTTTGCATTTGTTGAAATTGAAGAGTTGGGAGGAAAATGGCAATACAACTTGTTAAAGGCTGATTGTTATCCCTATCCAACTGATTGGCAGATCAAGTTAAGCCAAGCGCCTACAATGGCTGCAGTGGATTTTGTTAAATTGGATGCCGATTACGGAAGATTTATCGGTGATCAGATCAACATGTTTATCGAAGCCAACCAATTGGAATACAAGGTTGGACTCATCGCCTCACATGGCCATACGGCATTTCATGTTCCCGGTTCACATTCCATTCAAATTGGCGCTGGTGCTGCAATTGCTGCCAGGACGGCACTTCCGGTTGTGTCAGACCTTCGTTCTCTGGATGTGGCCTTGGGCGGCCAAGGGGCACCGATTGTTCCCATGGGTGAAAAGCTTTTGTTTTCATCACACCGTTACTTTTTAAACATTGGCGGAATCGCCAATATATCGTTTAATGGGGATGCCTTTTATGATGCATTTGACGTATGCCCTGCCAATCGGGTACTGAATATGCTGGCCAATGCTGTAGGCAAGGAATTTGATGAGAATGGGCAACTGGCCGCTGCAGGTCGCATCAACGAAGCATTGTTGGATCAATTGAATGCAAAGGAATTTTACGTGCAGGATTATCCAAAATCACTGGCCAATGAATTCGGAACGGAAGACATCTTCCCCCTGGTCAATTCATTTGCGTTGGATCCATCGGACGCGCTTGCAACCTATGTTGAACATGTTGCGATACAAGTAGCTGCTGCAGTTGAACAGATCAGCCAAAAGAGGGTGGTTGATCCAACCCGAGAGAAGCTATTGGTTACCGGGGGAGGCGCCCTGAATGGCTACCTTGTTTCTCGGCTTGAGAAGCACCTTTCTTCTTATGCCATGGAAATTGAAGTTCCCGATCTCGCCACGGTGCAATACAAGGAGGCACTGGTCATGGCTTTGTTGGGTGTACTGCGGTGGAGAGAAGAGGAGACAGTCATTCAAACAGTCACCGGAGCTTCTCGCGCAAGTGTTGGTGGGGCTCTATGGCTCGGCGGAGATTGATGTAAAGACAGCTTTATTTATATCCCCATTTTTTCATGATTTTTAAATCATCATCTGCACATTCCATTGGCGTTTTGCCTTGATAGGATTCCTGTTCGATGATAAAATGTTTTGTTCCAGATGCCCTGCCCAGATCAATAATTGTTTTGACGGGAACCACACCCTTGCCCAAAATCGTGGACTCAAAAGGCTCATGTCCTTCAGTAGCCTTGATCTCATCTTTTACATGCATGGATTCAAACCTGCCGGGATATTGTTGCATGACCTCAACTGCCTTGGCTCCTCCGTTGAGCATGTTACCAATGTCCAGCTGCTGCATCACCAAATTGGGATCGGTCTCTGCAAGGATGATGTCGAAAAGCACCTTGCCTTCCACTTTTTCATTGAACTCAAAATCGTGGTTGTGGTAACCGAATTTCATGCCGAACTTTTTGCAGAGCTCGCCAGAACGGTTGAAGATTTCCATGAATGATTTCAAGTCACCCATTGATTTTCTTTTGCTTTCTTCCAGCCAAGGGCTGATCACAAATGACTGCCCCATGGCAGCTGCATCTTCTACCGTGTATTTCCATTCTGTGGTGAAGTCTTTTTTCGAAGCATCCCAATGCTTGGCATCCAAAACCGTATGGCCGCTTGGCATGCTCATCCCAAAGCCGTTCAATATTTTCCTGAAGTCAGAGACGCTCCATCCATAGAATTTCCTGTTGGCATAGTTGGCATGCTCAACATGTCTGTAACCCATGTCAGAGAGTTGTTTCAGGGTGCCCAGTGGGTCTGCCTTCATGGCTGCTCTTACAGAGTAGAGTTGGATGCCGGTAAGTTCACCTTTTTTTACTGCTGCAAAAATATTCTGCTGGAACAGGGATACTCCTGCTGCTGCCATTGCAGTGTTGCGAATGAAACTTCTTCTGGAATTGTTCATGGTTCTTTGTTTGGGTTAACTATGCTGTTAAATTACAAAAAAACTTTGTTAAGTTTTAATCCAAGAAAACATCAGAGAAACGGAGCCGTCTTGCTTTTCTTGCATTTTTTGAGTCCAGCAGGTGGTCCTGCATAAACAAGTGTTCCTCCTTCATCTCCCGCTTCAGGTCCTAATTCAATGGCCCAATCTGCTGA
>CAILKQ010000005.1 GCA_903834825.1 uncultured bacterium
CGTAGCAATAGTTCAACAATGAACACGCTGATTTGAAATTAGAGCGCTCTCCTACTTTTAATTTGCCCATTGTATCATAATGACCAAAAACTTTTTCCAAATGTGGAATGGTTTTGTCGACCATTTCATTGATCAAAGTGGCATATTCTGCTTTTTTCTTAACGGCTTCAGGAGTAGTTCCTTTTACCTTGTAGGCATCTTCCTCAATGAATAGCATTTGGTTGTAAAAATGCTTACCCAACGAAAGCATGGTTTCATAAGAGTCTGGCTTTAAGGCCAAGGCCTTGTTATAAAGGCCTTCGATCTTGCTGCATCTTTCAGTATAATCTGCAGGCCTTTTAGAAGCTTCTGAAACGTGTGTTTCGCCAAACAACTCACTGGCATAATCAAACATCAGGTCAAAAGATTCTGGGTTGATGGCCAATAATTGTTCAAATTTCTTCAAGAGAAATGCCATGTCGTTCTTATCTCTGGCATGATCAATCGCCAACAAGGGAAGATAATCGTCTTTGGGGAAGATTTTCAATCCAGCATCGATGTACTTATTCATGTTCACATCATCCTTCTTGTCAAAATAGTATTTGGCAAGATAACGGTATGGAGTGGCCATGTCCGAATTACCTCCAACATTGGCGTCTGCCAGTTTAGTGAAATAGGCAATGGCCTGGTCTTCTTTCTTGGCATTGAGTGCAGACAACCCCATGTAGTATGTAAGGGTTGTATCCAATTTATAGAGTCCCCATCCTTGGGAAAAAATATAATCTCCAATTACGCTTGTATTCTTGAAAGTACCCAAGGCCTCTTCAAATTTTGCAGCATTGTAGAATGCTGCACCCTCTTCAAATCCGCTTGAATAAAGATCGAAAACAGGTTTGTAATTGTCTACAGTCAGGTAAAGGGTTGACTGGTTTTTATCAATTTCCAACGCTTTTTTAAACGCATCCAACGCAAGCATTCTTGCCTCAGGCACAGAAGCACGCTCAGTTGCATTCATTGAAATGGCACTGAGCACTTTTCCTTTGAGGTAATAAAGTTCCGGATTCTTTTGGTATTTGGGATTGTTCAAAAAGGTTTCAATGGCAGTTTTTGCCTCTGAAAATTTACTGGCAGTAATGGATTCCTTGATCTTGTTGAGGTTTTGGCCGCTAACAGTCATCAAACCGGTTGCTGCCAAAAGGGTGAAAATGATCCTTTTCATTGTTTGGTATTTAATGATTTAATTTTCAGTGTTTTCTTCAGGCCCTTGGTTGTTTTCAGGACTTTCAGGTGTTGATTCATCAGTCGCTGGAGCATCAGTGGAAACATCTGTAACAACATTTTCAATTCCATTCGCTTCAGGTTGTTCAATAATTACATCCAAGTTGGTGATGGCCGCTATTTCATCTTCATCATCCAACCTGATCAATTTAACTCCCTGGGTAGCCCTTCCCTGTTCACTGATCTGGGCGATACTGGTTCTGATGGTGATGCCTGAAACACAGGTGATCATCAGATCCTCTTTCTCCGTCACATCCAAAATGCCTACCAATTTACCGGTTTTTTCTGTAACGCTGATGGTTTTAACACCTTTACCACCACGGTTGGTGATACGGTATTCATCCACGGCTGTTCTTTTTCCATATCCTTTTTCTGAAACAACCAATACTGTGCGGGTCTTGTCCTCAACATTCACACAGATCATGCCCACCACTTCATCGGTAGCATCATCCACTTCAATTCCACTTACCCCAATGGCTCCCCTGCCGGTTGACCTGACTTTTGCCTCCGGGAACCTGATGGCCCTACCCGATTTTACTGCCAGCATGATTTCTGAATTTCCATCAGTCATCTTGGCATTGAGCAATTGATCACCTTCAACAATGGTAATGGCGTTGACACCATTGGCCCTTGGTCTGCTGAAATCAGCCAGATCAGTTTTCTTGATGATTCCCTGTTTTGTGCAGAGTACGATATAATGGCTGTTGACAAACTCTTCATCCTGCAAGTTCTTGACATCGATGATGGCACGAATCTTATCATCCTGTGGAAGTTGCATCAGGTTTTGGATAGCCCTACCCTTACCCTGTTTTTCACCATCAGGAATTTCATAAACTTTTAGCCAATAACACCTTCCCTTTTCTGTAAAGAAAAGCAAGGTATGGTGGGTTGAGGCTACAAAAAGATGTTCGATATAATCCTCCTGTCTTGTTTTACCACCAATCGATCCACGACCACCGCGCTTTTGTGTGCGGAATTCATCAGCCGGTGTTCTTTTGATATAACCCAAATGAGACACAGTGATGACAACATCCTCTTCCTTGATCAGGTCTTCAATCCTGACTTCATTGTCGAGGTAAGTGATTTCAGTTCTCCTTGCGTCGCCAAACTTGTCTTTGACTTCAATCAGTTCGGACTTGATAAGGTCAAATCTTTTCAACTCATCGGAAAGTAAATCTTTGAGATAGGTGATCAATTTCATGATTTCTGCGTACTCTTCTTTGATCTTGTTGATCTCCATTCCGGTTAGGCGTTGCAACCTGAGTTCAAGTACAGCCTTTGCTTGAATTTCAGACATCTCAAACGATGCAATCAATCCTTCCTTTGCCTGTTCGGGATTCGAAGCATTGCGGATCAGTTTGATGACTTCGTCCAGGTGGTCAAGTGCAATGAGATACCCCTCTAAAATATGTGCCTTTTTCTCGGCTTCTTTCAGTTGATATTTTGTCCTTCTTATAATAACCTCGTGCCTGAACTCAATGAAGCATGAAATAAGGTCTTTGAGGTTGAGGATGCGTGGTCTTCCTTTTACAATCGCAACATTGTTGATGCCGTATGAAGTTTGCAGATCAGTGAACTTGTACAATTGGTTCACAATAACATTCGCAACTGCATCCTTTCTGACATCAATTACAATCCTTGTACCCTCTTTTTCATTGGATTCATTGTTGACATGCGTGATGCCATCAATGATTTTGTCTACAACCAATTGTCCGATTCTTGCAGTAAGTACATCTCGGCTAACCTGGTAAGGTACCTGGTTGATGACGATTTGCTCACGGCCATTGGCCTTGGTGTCAATGCTTACTTTACCCCTCAGCACAACCCTTCCCCTACCGGTATGCAAGGCGGCTTTCACGCCTTCCATACCGAAAATAATTCCGCCGCCGGGGAAATCGGGTGCTTTGACATGCTGAACCAGCTCGTCTATGGTGATTTCGCGGTTATCAATGTATGCAATACATCCATCAATGACTTCAGACAGGTTGTGGGGCAACATGTTGGTAGCCATACCAACAGCTATACCACTGCTTCCATTGATCAACAAATGAGGTATTCTGCTTGGGAGTACTGTCGGTTCTTCGATGGAGTCATCAAAGTTCAGTTGAAAGTCAACCGTATCCTTATCGATGTCATCCATCATGAATCCGGCAAGCCTTTGCATCCTGGCTTCCGTATAACGCATGGCGGCAGGCCCTTCCCCATCTGGAGAACCAAAGTTTCCTTGTTTGTCAATGGTTGGGTAACGGGTATTCCATTCTTGTGCCATCCTTACCAGTGCATCATAAACGGCAGTATCGCCGTGAGGATGGTATTTACCCAGTACTTCACCCACAATTCTCGCACATTTTCTGGTGGGTTTGTTATAATCCATCCCCAATTCATTCATGGCAAAAAGGATTCTTCTGTGCACTGGTTTTAAACCATCCCTGACATCTGGCAGGGCCCTGCCAACAATTACACTCATGGAGTAATCGATGTAGGCAGACTTCATCTGCTCCTCAATGTTGATGGAAATTATTCTATTGTCGTCGTTGGTTTGCTCTGGGATATTTTGTTCTGGCATGTATGATAAAGTGAGGCTGAGTTAGGTAAATTGATTGTTAACAAATTTACTTTTTTTTGGCCTTAATTCCATCAATATTGGGAGGAGATTTATCCACTTTTTAATGCCAAAATGTGGGTTAAATTATGCTGTAAATCAAGGAAATAGACAAAAAAGATGAAGTGTAAAGGACTTTACTGCTGAATGTCGGTTTATTTGGACTTTAGGGATTTGAAGTTGCTATTTTCCTTCTGACATAGCCATAATGATTTCCCATTCTTCTTCCAAAACAGGTTGCACCGAGAGCCTCCCAAGCCTGATCAAAGCCATATTGGACAATGATGGAGTGGCTTTGATTGCTGCCAATGTTACAGTGTTTTTGAGTTTTTTATGTGGTTTAAAATCTACCACAAGCCAGGCCGTTTCATCGGTGGTTGGGTCTTGGTAGGATTCTTTGATCACTTTGGCGATGCCAACAATTTCCAATCCCTCGTTGCTGTGATAAAAGAAAGCGAGATCTCCCTTTTTCATGCTGCGCAAATTATTCCTTGCACCATAGTTTCTGACACCGTCCCAAAAAGTAGACCCATCTGCCACAAATTGATCCCAAGCGTATTTGAAAGGTTCAGATTTGATCAACCAATATGCCATGACTTTTATTTTAATATGCTAATAACCACTGGCAAGAACATCTGCCAGATGTAGACTTTTGACGGGTATCTCCATCTTTTCCATAACTCCACCAATGTGCATCAAACAGCTGAGATCGGTGGAAATCAGGTAATCTGCTTTGGTATCGACAATATGTTGAACTTTTTGTTCACCCATTGCCACCGAAATAGCTTCAAATTTAACGGCAAACGTTCCTCCGAAACCACAACAGGTTTCGTTGTCCTGTAATTCAATCAACTTCAATCCTTTGACGTTTTCCAATAATTTTCTTGGTTCTGTTTTGATCTTGCATTCACGCAAAGCAGCACAGGAATCATGGTAAGTGGCAACACCTTCGAATTGCGCACCCAGGTCTTCAACTTTCAGGATATTTACCAGGAAATCACTCAATTCATAGACCTTCTCTTGGAAGCCTTTTGTGTCTTTCTGGTTGGATGCATTGTCGTAAATCTTGGAATAATAATTTTTGATGAATCCAGCACAAGAGGCACTGGGAACTACAATATGTTCCGCACCAGAGAAATCATTGATGAATTTGTTGCATACTTCCCTTGATTCTCCCCAGTAGCCAGCGTTGAAAGCGGGTTGGCCACAACAGGTTTGGTTTGGATTATAGGTAACATTACAACCTGCTTTCTCCAAAACTTTGATGGTATTAAAGCCGGCTGTTGGATACAATTGATCAATAAAACAGGGAATGAATACATGAACATTCACCTAATAACTATTTTACAACACCCAGTCTTGCAAGGTATTTGTCAACGATAAAACCCTTGTCTGTTCTTGGGTATTTGTCTTTTAATATTTGGTAGAGTTCAATTGCCTGGTCTGTTTTGCCTGTCATTTCAGATAACATGGCACCCCTAAACAAGTACTCTGAGGAGATGGCCTGGTCTTCTTCAAAAATGGTGCCTGCATTTTTATAATGTGCAATGGCATCATCATTCTTTTTCAATTCTGCATAAGCGTCACCCAACAAACCTTCAGCTTTCGCCTCTACCTGTTTGGCACCTTTTGCACTGAAATCATTCAGCTGATCAACTGCCTTTTGAAACTCTCCCATTTGCAAATAAGATGCTCCTGCATAATAATGAGCAAGGTTAGCCGCTTTTGTGCCACTGTATTTGCTGATTACCTTCAGAAATCCTGGAGTGGAACCTGAACCATTCAGTGCAAGGTTGAAAGAGTCTTTCCTGAAGTTGTTTTCAGCAGCAAAAAGTTCTTCATTGGCCTTCAGTTCATTAGGAATCTGAATGAAATTCTTATAACCAAGGTAGCCACCAACCACAACTATGATGGCAACAGAAATAGTGATAATCTTTTTGCTATTTTTTTCCCAGAAACTGATGGCTTTGTCTACCACTTCCTGATCACGTGTATCAACTGTTTTTTTATCTGACATTGTTATGGTATTTTAAATTAATCTACGATAAATGGATAATCCTCTTGCTGATAAACATCTTTCAATAATTCATCATCATCTGGCCAAGGGCTTTCTTCTGAAAAACGGACACATTCCTCAATTACTTGCTTGATCCTTTCGTTGATCTGCTCAATTTCTTCTTCGGCAACTGAAAACTCATTGACCAATTTGTCTTTACAATGGTCAATGGGATCCCTTTCCTTGTATTCCTCTACCTCATCCTTGGAACGGTATTTTTGCGGGTCACTCATGGAGTGTCCTTTGTAGCGGTATGTTTTCATTTCCAACAAGGTTGGTCCTTCTCCAGCCCTGGCACGTTTCACTGCTCTTGCAACGGAATCATGCACAGCTTCCGGGCTCATGCCATCAACCTTGTCTGCAGGCATATCGTATGCATCGGCCAGTTTGTAAATGTCGGTAACATTTGAAGTTCTTTCCACTGAGGTTCCCATTGCGTAATTGTTGTTTTCGCAAATGAAAATCACAGGAAGTTTCCAAAGCATGGCAATATTGAATGTTTCATGCAATATGCCCTGGCGTGAAGCACCATCTCCAAAAAAAGTAAGGCATACGTTTTCTGTGCCTTTGTATTGTTCGGCGAAAGCAAGACCCGCTCCAGTACCTATTTGAGCACCAACAATTCCATGTCCTCCGAAGAAATATTCCTTGACACCAAAAAAGTGCATGCTGCCTCCTTTTCCTTTGGAGCATCCTGTAGCTTTACCGAATAGTTCTGCCATACAGGTATTGGCGCTCATGCCCTTGGCCAATGCCAATCCGTGATCACGGTATGCAGTAATGAATGGATCTTCTTGCCTGGTTGCTGTCATGCATCCTGCAGCCAATGCTTCCTGGCCAATGTAGAGGTGACAAAAACCCCTGATTTTTTGCATTCCGTACAACTGACCTGTTTTCTCCTCGAACCTGCGGAGCAGGAGCATCATTTCATACCAGTACAGGTAAGTTTCTTTTGTGAATTTTGTTGCAGCCATAACAATTAAACGTTCTTTTACTTAAAGTTGGGCAAATATACTGCGAAAAACACAAAACTGACCCATTTCTCCATCCAAACTGATTAATTTTCAACACATCCTGTATTTTTACATCCACCTTCTATTTTGTTCAAAATCAATCATATCAATCTGACCCAATTCAGGAATACACATTCTGCTGCATTTTCTTTTGAAAACCGCATCACCGCGATTTGTGGACTGAACGGTACTGGGAAAACCAACCTGCTGGATGCTGTTTATTACCTCTGCTTTACCAAAAGCTATTTCAATAAAACTGATTCCGGTACTGTTGAAAAAGGGTCAAGTGGTTTTAGCCTGCATGGATCCTTTACAGTTTCAGACAACAGTATTCCAGTTTCCCTTATTTTGAGGGAGAATGGCAAAAAGGAATTATCGGTTGACCAGGAGCCCATCAGCCCTTTTTCCAGCCATATTGGCAAATTTCCGGTTGTTTTCATTGCACCAGATGATGTAATCCTGATTACTGGCGGCAGTGAAGAGCGGCGAAAATTCATTGATACCCTGCTTTGTCAATTGGATCACGATTATATGCTTCAATTGATTCGGTACAATAAATTTCTTCAAGACAGGAACAGGTACCTCAAAAACGTTGCCGGTAACTTTGCAGACCCCATCCTCCTTGATTCTTTTGATGAACAGTTGGTTCAGTCAGGCATTTTTTTACTGAACAAAAGGATTGCGTTTCTGGAAGGGTTTATTCAATCGGTTATTGATTCATTCGGTTTTATTTCTGCAGACAAGGAAAAGCCTGAATTGGTCTACATGCCTTCTACAACTGCAGATGTGTATGCGAGAAACATGCATAATGCAAGGCAAAAGGACATCATCTTGCAAAGAACATCTGTGGGTATTCACCGGGATGATATTGAAATTTTGATGAATGAAATGCCTTTCAAACAAGCCGCATCACAGGGTCAAAAAAAGAGTCTGTTGTTTGCGATGAAACTGGCAGCATTCAATGCGCTAAAGCTTCATTTTGGTTATGAACCCATCCTGCTATTGGATGATATCTTTGAAAAACTGGATCAGGAAAGGTTGAGGCGATTGCTGGACTGGGTCTGTATCAGCAACAAAGGACAAGTCATTTTAACTGATACACATCATGAAAGGGTGAATGATGCATTAACTTACATTTCGTTACCTTTCCAGTTGATAAACCTGTAAATCATGTCTGACGCAATTTCTCTAGGAGACGCTCTTAAAAAATTCCTTGATAAAAGCAGGATCAAAAATGATATTCAATCACTGCAGATTGAAGACCATTGGGAAAAAATCATGGGAGAAACCATCGCAAAATTTACTGATCGTGTTGAAATAAGGAATGGCACCCTTTTTATCTATACCGCCGTTGCCCCTTTAAAAAATGAATTGATGTTCCAAAAAGAATTGATCGTTCAGCGGGTAAATGAAAGCATTGGAGAAAATCTTGTAAGGGAAGTTGTTGTTTCCTGATCATCAAAAAGCAATCCTTATGGCCAATCCTCCCCAGCCCTCAAAGCCAGAGCCATCACCAAATTCAAAAGAGGGCTGCCAATCAAGTGAAAAATTCAAGGGTGTTCCAGATAATTTATAATCCAACCCGAGGACACCATCAACACCAAGAAGGGTACCTCCATTGTAGTAATTTGTTTTGTAAAAACCAAGATGGGGGCCTCCACCATAATACCATCTCAATCCATTAGCACCATTGATATCGTTGTGAAATTCATACAAAACTGTGGCCCTAAAACCTTTGTTGAAAAACGCAGCCTGGCCTTCAACTGAAAAAACTACTGATATGCATAAAGAATCTTTTAATATTCTCTTAAAATATCTGTTTTTGCATCTTTAAAATCTCCCCTGCCCCATTTGTCAAGAATTACTCCCTGCTGTATTTCAAATAGTGTAGGGATTGACCTGGCAGCTGTTTTGATGGCAACCAGATCGCCCTTGTAAACAGGTATGTCGATTCCTGCAGTTTTCAGCATGTTCATGAGATTGTCTGCGTCAGATGATACTGCAAAAATTGGTCTTTCGTTTTTCTTCAATGATTCCGTTATCGCCTTAAAATCATTCAACCAATTGTTATTGTCGGGTTCAACCTTTTTGGTGAAAAGGATGTACAACTGTCGGGGATCGCTCAAAATGGCATCTGTGGTGTCTGCACCCGTTGGCGATATGATCACAAAATCTTTGATGGTTGGTTTCGCATTCCCTTCCCTGATGAGTTTGTCATATCTTCTCAAAAAAACATAATTGCTATCATTGAAATCTAATGGAAAATGTTCCGCATCAAATTCAACTTCCTTGCCATCTTTTTGGTAAACAAAATTGATTACAGTGCTGTCTGGAATGGCTCCAACTGGTATCTGCATTTTCTCTCTGATGTCTACTCCCTTTTTGTATGGAAGACAATCAAAAATTGGAAGGTGTTCCAGCACATAGAACTGGATCCAAAAAGAAAAGAAACTGATCAGCACCAAAATAAAAATAGCAATGCCTGGCTTGAGCAATGATTTGACCTGATCACGTTTGTACAAAAGAAATCCAATCATGGCAAAGAGAACAAGATCTTTTATAAATGACTGATTAGAGGTTAGTTTTATACAGTCACCGAAACAACCACATTCTTTTATTTTTCCTGAAAATACAGCATAACCAGTAAGGAAAGTGAAGAAAACAATCAAGATGAACAGCATCCAGCTGAAGAGGCGAAATTGCCAACCCAACAATACAGCAACACCTGCAATAATTTCAAACGCGATCATCAGGATAGAAAAAATTAGGGTATAATCATCCAGAAATCCCATCCCCAATATCTCAAAAAACTCCTGCATTTTATAGCTCAACCCCTGTGGATCGTTGGCTTTGATCAATCCACTGAAAATGAACAGTCCGCCTACAATAATTCTGGTTAAACCCAATAAAAACCTCATGAACATAAATTTATGATGAATGACCTGGTTTGGCCTCTCCAATAAGGATCAAACCGAAAATAGCGTAATTGATGATATCAACGAAATTGGCATCAATTCCTTCACTGATAATGGTTTTGCCGTCATTAGAAAGAATTTGCCTGATGCGACTTAGTTTCATCAAAATAAGATCGATAAAACTTTCCTGGCTCATGTCTCTCCATGCCTCTCCATAATCATGGTTTTTATCCAACATGGTGTCTCGGGAAAAGTTGATGTAGTGATTGTAGCGCTTTTCTACTTCATCAGGGTTCATTTCTTCCATTTCACTGTCTCCGATCGCCAATTGTATCAGCCCAATAACACCATAATTGACAATCCCCTTGAATTCTCCCGTGATGTCATCGCCTATTTTTTGGACTTTTTTTTCCTGTAGGGTTCTGACGCGCATGGCTTTGATAAAGAGCTGGTCAGTGATGGAAATAATCCGTAGACAGCGCCATGAAGTGCCATAATCACGGGTTTTTTTAATGAATATGTCTTTACAGGTGCTTACTGCGAGATCATACTGTGTATTGGTTGTTGCGCTCATGCTTGAAATGGGATAAAAAACCGAAATGGTTCGGGTTATATGGTAAATTAGTTCATTTTTGTAGTTCTGCTTGGCAAAAATAGCAAAGGAAACAACATGATTGAACTTAATTCAAGAGGACGTACCATAAAATCAGTTAAGCCATTGGTCATGGGAGTCCTCAACTGTACAGAGGATTCATTTTATGAGGCCAGCAGAACAGCACAGTATCCTGCCGTCTGCAAGAGGATTGATGAATTAATCAGTGCTGGTGTTGATATCATCGATATAGGAGGAAAGAGTACAAAGCCAGGTAGTATGGATATTGCTGCAGCTGTGGAAATTGAAAGGATCAGTGCTGCCATCCAATACCTGGTCAATCATAAAAGCAGGATCTGGAGCTCTATTGACACCACAAGTGCTGAAGTAGCCCAATATGCAGTTGATAATGGCATAGATCTGGTCAATGATGTCAGTGGCGGAAATATGGATTTGCAGATGATTCCAACAGTAGCAAAGCTGGGTGTTCCTTTCATTTGTACCCATATGCAGGGTACCCCCACAACCATGCAGGATCATCCACAGTATGACAATGTAACCGAAGACCTGGTAAGTTTTTTTAGAGAGAAAATTGTGGCTTGCCAGATTGCCGGGATTAAGCAACTCATCCTGGATCCAGGTTTTGGTTTCGGTAAAACCCTTGAACACAACTATCTACTGGTCAGTCAATTGGAAAAATTTGTTGCGCTTGGCCATCCGGTTCTGGCAGGCTTCTCGAGAAAATCCATGATATACAAATTGCTTCAGATCACTCCAGATGAGGCCCTGAACGGAACAACCGTATTGAATACCGTGGCATTGATGAAGGGAGCCTCAATGCTAAGGGTGCACGATGCCAGGGAAGCGGTTGAAACGGTAAAGATCATTGAACAAATCAAAAAGGCATAAAAAAAGGAGCACTTGAAGTGCTCCCTTTTTTTAATTAATTACCACCAGTCGGAGGTGGTGGAGGCATTGCACCTTGTGGTGCTTTTGGCAGATCCTTCACTTCAACAACTTCTATATCAAAAATCAAATTTTGGTTGGGCTGGATCGCAGGAGGACTCCCCTGTGGGCCGTAAGCCATGCTGGAAGGAATGAACATTTTTCCTTTTCCACCTTTTTTGAAAACGGTAATGCCTTCAAGCATCCCTTGAATGGCACCTTCCTGTTTTGCAACAAAAAAGAAAGTGTCTAAACCATGGGGTGAGGATTGTTTTGCGGTATCAATATTAGAATCAAAATACTTGCCCTCAAAACTGTAGCCATTGTATTTTACACCAACCAATTGGCCTGAATCAGCCTGCTTTCCTGTACCCTGCTGTTCAACTTGTACATATACACTGTTGTTGACCTTGTCAGCCTTGATGCTTTTCAATGAAAGGTATTTTTCAATGGCAGCCATTTCCTTGACCTTGTAACGATCAATTTCAGCTTTGTAATCATCAACAGCAAAATCACGGGAGGCTTTGCCATCCTTGTTTTTGAAAACTGCCAGAACCTTGATGGTCATTTGTTGTTTGTCACCTTTTTTCATGTAAGGAGGCACACCATACTGTGATCCCTTTTGAAGGGTGTCAAAATACTGGTAACAAACGGCACTGTCCCCAACCTTCATTTTGGTAAGGAATTCAGAGAAATCGTGGAATCGTCCTACACTATCCACCTGATCATAAACAGGCATGAAATCGTAAGAATTCATCACAGATGAGTCTTTGTACGTTAGCTTGTACTGGAATTTTACAAAATCTCCATGTTCCAGTTTTTCACCAGAACCTTGATTGAAAATCTTGTATTCAAGTCCTGACTTGGTTTTTTCAAACCCTACATTCTTGCATGCATTGAGCATGAGAATGGATAAGGCGCTGAGCAGCAGAGTTGTTTTTTTCATTTGATTGTTGTTATTGTAAAGATGTAAATTCTTTGAGTGCTTTTTTAAATTGGATGACATTTTGTTCCAAAGTATCTGTACTTCTTCCACCCGATGCATTGTAATGACCTCCGCCGGAGAAATATTTTCTTGCAAACGTATTGCAATCGAATGTTTCCTTGCTCCTGAATGACCATTTTCTTTCTTCATCACGATCAATCAACAAGGCGGCCATTTCAATCCCCTGGATGGACAAGGGGTAATTCACCAGGCCTTCTGTATCCCCTGTTTTGATGTGAAACCTCAGGATATCTGTCTTGGGTATGCAAATCAGTGCAGTATTGTGTTCATAGAATACTTCCATTCTGTTGGAAAGCACATGACCAATAAAACGCAACCTGTTTTCATGAAAATTATCATAGGTATGCGAATGGATCTTGGCATGTTCAATGCCCTGGAGTTGAAGCTCCGCAACCATATAATGTACACTTGGTGTAGTTGAAGCAAAGCGGAAAGAACCGGTATCAGCCATTACACCTGCATACAGACAAGCAGCAATATCCTTGTCTATCAGTTCCTTTTTGCCAGACAAAACAATGAAATCATAGATCATTTCAGCCGTGGAGCTTTTTTTGATGTTGCTTTCACCAAAATCAAAACATTCGGTCTGGGGTTCCCTGTGGTGGTCAATCAGCACTTTTTTACAGTCAAGGTTGGTCAAGACCTCTTCCATGTTTCTTGTTCTGCTGAAATGATTATAGTCAAGACAGAACAACCATTTGGCCGTTGACAAATATTCCTGGGAAGGATTGTCTTTGGATTCAAAATCAATGACATCTGAACATCCTGGCATCCATTTGAGAAAATCAGCCCAATTGGTGGGAGAAATCACTTTAACTGGGTATCCTTGTTTCTTAAAAAAATGGTATAAACCCAAGGCAGAACCCATTGCATCTGGATCTGGCTTCTGGTGCATTGTAATTACAATGGGGTCAGAAGGTAACAAATGGTTGAAAACTGTGCTGATTTCTTTCATGTAGGTTTGCAAATGTACAATCCTGCTACTTAAAATCAATAAACCTTTTCTTGGGGCTTGGCTCAGCTTGGTTTACCTTTACAGTCCAAAAAACAAGAGAATATGACCAACAAGACGTTTACAATGATCAAGCCAGATGCATTTGCAGCTGGCAACGCAGGTGCCATCCTCAAACACATCGAAGGTGCCGGTTTTTCAATCAAGGCAATGAAACTCTTAAAACTTACTCCAGAAAAAGCCGGAGAATTTTATGCAGTTCACAGTGAAAGGCCATTTTACGGAGAATTGGTAGATTTTATGAGCAGCGGCCCAATTGTTGCGGCCATACTTGAAAAGGAAAATGCGGTTGCAGATTTCAGGACACTGATTGGAGCTACCAATCCCGCTAATGCAGAAGAAGGAACCATCCGCAAGATGTATGCCAAGTCTGTAGGTGAGAATGCTGTTCATGGAAGCGATAGCGATGAGAATGCTGCCATAGAAGGAAGTTTCTTCTTTTCAGCCTTTGAAAAGATATGATAAAGCGATTGTTTAGCGCAAAAGGGTGACAGTCCATGTCACCCTTTTTTTATGAACAATGCCCCTAGCCCGCTTACCTTTACTGGAGTATCGGATAAAAATATAAATTCCAGAACTTTCGATAGAAGTCCACGTTATATTCGTTAAATAATCATTCCCATGGCCTATCATACCCTTGAAGCTTGCTTGCTTGATCTAGAACACACTGGTCAACTGGTAAGGATTAAGGAAGAAGTTGATCCTTATTTAGAAATGGCTACCCTTCACCACCGTGTATACGAAGCAGGAGGTCCGGCTCTTTTGTTTGAAAATGTCAAGGGATCAAGGTTTAGGGCAGCCTCTAATATTTTTGGCACCCTGGAAAGAAGTAAATTCATTTTCCGCGACAGTTTAGCTCAAATGCAGATGCTGATCAACCTTAAGAATGATCCAGTTTCCGCATTAAAAAATCCCTTTCAGCACCTGGGAGCGTTGTTTGCTGCTTTCACTGCATTGCCACTGAAAAATCCGATCAATAAACCTGTTTTATACCAGGAAATATCCATCCAAGATATCCCTCAGATTCAACATTGGCCAATGGATGGTGGTGTATTTGTGACATTACCACAGGTGTATACTGAAGATATTGATTCCCCTGGCATCATGAAATCCAATTTGGGCATGTACCGGATTCAATTGTCAGGCAACGATTACATCCCCAACAAGGAGATTGGGCTCCATTACCAGCTGCACAGGGGAATTGGTGTTCATCAGACAAAAGCCAATAAAAAGGGTGAAGCGTTAAAGGTGAGCATATTTGTAGGAGGCCCCCCCTCGCATACGGTTTCAGCTGTTATGCCATTGCCTGAAGGCCTCAGTGAAATGACTTTTGCAGGCGCCCTGGGAAGAAGGAGATTCAGGTATACTTATATAGATGGTCATGCAGTGAGCACGGATGCTGATTTTGTCATCACTGGTGAGGTGATGCCCGGTGAAAACAAACTTGAGGGACCTTTCGGAGATCATTTAGGCTACTATAGCCTTGCCCATCCTTTTCCTTTGATGAAAGTACACAAGGTATATGCCAGGAAAAATGCTATTTGGCCTTTTACCGTTGTGGGCAGACCTCCACAGGAGGATACCAGTTTTGGACAACTGATCCATGAGATTACAGGCTCTGCCATACCCAAGGAAATTCCAGGTGTAAAAGAGGTTCATGCGGTAGATGCTGCAGGTGTTCACCCTTTATTACTGGCCATTGGTAGTGAAAGGTATACTCCTTACCTGCCCACCAAACAACCAGCCGAGTTGTTGACCATCGCCAATCATATCTTGGGAACCGGTCAGCTCAGCCTCGCAAAATTCCTGTTCATCACAGCAGATGATCTCAACAAACTGACCACGCACAATGAAGCAATTTTCCTGCAGTATGTGCTGGAACGTCTGCATACAGACCGTGATGTTCATTTTCATACGAATACGACCATGGACACCCTTGATTATTCGGGAACGGGTTTGAACACAGGCAGCAAGGTAGTTTTTGCCGCCTATGGTGATCCTGTCAGAACACTGGCCATTGAATTGCCGGAAGCATTGAAGGGAATCAGTAATTGGACTGATTGCAGGATGATCATGCCGGGTGTAGCTGCCTTTCAAACCAAGCCTTATGTTGATGAGCAAACAACCCTTGAAGAAATGAAGAGAATCAATGAAGCGCTGAAAGAAAAAACTGGACCAACCTTTGGAGTACCCCTCTTGATTTGGTGTGACGACGCCGATTTTACCGCTCAAAATAGTAAAAACTTTCTTTGGGTAGCCTTCACCAGAACGAATCCATCGCATGATATACATGGCATTGATGAATTGTATGCACACAAGCACTGGGCTTGTAATGGCCCAATTATCCTTGATGCACGCATCAAACCCCATCATGCCCCTCCGGTGGTTTTACATCCTGCAATGGTCAAAAAAACCGATAGATTTTTTGCTCCAGGAGGATGCTTAGAAGGTATAATTTGACATTTTTTCTTAGCTTTGCACCCCGTTCGGGACGTAGCGCAGCCCGGTAGCGCGCTTGCATGGGGTGCAAGAGGTCGCTAGTTCGAATCTAGTCGTCCCGACAAAAAAGAGTCTTGGTTCCCAAGGCTCTTTTTTTTGCCGTTACAGCATCCTTTCGAATATTGTTCAAAAGGGTTATCTTCGCTTAATTCTCAATTTATGACGATTCTCGTCCGCAAAGCCTTGGTTAAAGACATCCATTCTTCTCTGCACAACAAGAGAATGGACATACTCCTCTCCGATGGATGTATCTCTGAAATTGCTGAAAAAATCGAAACTGTTGCTGATACAGTAATTGAAATTCCTGGTATTTCAGTTTCTCCAGGTTGGGTAGATTTGTTTGTAAAAGGAACTGATCCTGGTTTTGAATATAAAGATGACCTCGATTCTGTTGCTGCATCTGCTGCAAAAGGTGGATTTACGCATTTGTTCCTGACACCCAACACACAGCCCGTAACCCAGAATAAAACGGGTGTTCAGTACATAAAAAATCATCATGCGGCTCAATCAGTAGCCCTCCACCCTATCGGGGCTGTTACCAAAAATACTGATGGCAAGGAACTCACAGAGATGTTTGAAATGAGACAAACAGGTGCAATTGCATTTGGGGATGGCACCAAAAGCATACAATCTGCGGGACTTCTTATCAAAGCGCTCCAATACGTAAAAGCATTTGATGGAATAATTATTCAAGTGCCCGATGATCATTCAGTAGCTCCACATGGACTGATGCACGAAGGCATCGTTTCCACCCAGGTTGGGCTACCAGGAAAACCAGCCCTTGCAGAAGAAATCATGGTGGCCAGAGACATTGAATTGTTGCGGTACACCCATTCCAAGTTACACCTGACGGGTATAAGTTTGTCTACCTCAGTCGAGATGATCAGAAACGCAAAAAAAGAAGGCCTTAATATAACCTGTTCCACAACTCCATACCATCTTGTTTTCACAGACATGTCATTGCTGAATGGTTACGACACCAACCTCAAAGTGAATCCACCCCTTCGCACAGAAAAAGATCGCCAAGCGCTTCTTGCTGCTGTAAAAGATGGAACCATCGATTGCATTACAACCCACCATACAGCCCAGAACAAAGATGCCAAGATTTGTGAATTTGAATATGCAGGGTCAGGCATGCTTGGCTTAGAGTCTGCTTTCGGAATTCTTGGAATGGCGGGTTTAGAAATAGATGAAATTCTACAGTTGATTTGTTTCAATCCGAGAAAAATTTTCGCGCTCGAATCTGGTATTTCCATTGGGTCTAAGGCTGACATCACCTTGTTCAATGGGCAGACGGAATGGATTTTAAATAGCGCTGACATCAAGTCAAAATCTTCCAATTCGCCATTTATTGGTACTTTGCTTAAAGGAGAAGTTGTTGCAACAATCATGAACACTACAATCAATTCAAACCAAGCACATGAACAATAAAACATCCCATCTTCTTGCAGGTGGCGTTACCGGAGGCGTTCTTGTTTTGATTAACGTACTATTTATCGTTTTTGACCTTACTGGTAACACAAAGGTTTCATGGATTGGATCGGTCATCAACATTGGTTTGTTGGTTTATTTTATCCTTGAATTTGGAAAACAGCAAGCGCATGCCAAATCTTTTGGAGAACTGTTCAGCTATGGATTTAAGGCCACTGCCTTTAATACCCTCATTCTAACTGCCTTTATGGTTATTTATTCTTTTGCTTTTCCTGATGCTGCAGATAAGGCCATGGAAATAGCAAGAGAGCAAATGTCTACCCAACCCAATATGTCAGAGGAAATGATTGATTCAGCAATTGAAATGACAAGAAAATTCTATTTCCCCATTCTGATTGGTGGCACCATTTTTGGTACCATGTTGGTTGGTGCCATTGGTTCTTTGATTGGAGCAGCTGTAACCAAGAAAAATCCTTCTCATCCTTTCCAAAACCAATAAATGAATATATCTGTCATCATACCTCTTAAAGATGAAGCAGATTCGCTTCCAGAGTTAACCACCTGGATCAGGAAGGTAATGGAGACCAATGCCTATACGTATGAGGTTATTTTGGTAGACGATGGAAGTACTGATCAGTCCTGGGAAGTCATCTCTTCCATTCACCAGAACGACGATCGATTTAAGGGGATTAAGTTCAAACGCAATTATGGCAAGTCTGCTGCCTTGAATGTTGCTTTTAAAGCGGCAAAAGGAGATGTTGTTATCACGATGGATGCTGACTTGCAGGACAGCCCCGATGAAATCCCTTCATTGTACCGCAAGGTGATGCACGAAAATTTCGACATTGTGAGTGGTTGGAAAAAAAAGCGTTTTGACAATGTGTTGACCAAGAATATACCATCAAAATTCTTTAATGCAGTCACACGAAAAATGTCTGGCATTCAATTGAATGATTTCAATTGTGGATTGAAAGCATACAAAAATGAAGTCATCAAGAATGTTGATGTGTATGGTGAAATGCACCGCTACATTCCTGTGCTTGCCAAATGGGCAGGCTACAGCAAGATTGGAGAAAAAGAGGTGGAACACAGGGCCAGAAAGTATGGCATTTCTAAATTTGGCTGGGAAAGGTTTATCAATGGATTCTTAGACCTGACCACCATCATGTTCATTGGAAAATTTGGGAAAAAGCCCATGCAATTCTTTGGACTCTTGGGCACTGCATCTTTCATGATTGGGTTCCTGATCAGCCTATACCTGATCATATCAAAAATCATCAACCTTGATTTTACCATCACCAACAGGCCCAGTTTTTATATTGCGCTCACCATCATGATGATTGGAACACAATTGTTTCTTGCCGGTTTTATCGGAGAACTTGTATCAAGAAACGCATCAGACAGGAACAGCTATAATATTGATTCCACTAAAGGTATTTGATTTAAAACAGTTCTATGTCCGATAAGCCATCCATTGTTTTCCTCGGACCCTCTTACCCGTATCGAGGTGGCATTGCTTCTTTTACTGAGAGGCTGGCCCGTGAATTTCAATCTTCAGGATTCAATTGTTTACTGTATACATTTTCATTGCAGTATCCCTCGTTTCTGTTTCCAGGAAAGACCCAATATTCCAATGAGGCCAGGCCTAAAGACCTCAACATCAAGGAAGCCATCAATACCATCAATCCACTAAATTGGCTTAGTGTTGGAAGGGAATTGAAGCAATTAGCACCAGATTTTATCATTGTAAGGTACTGGCTTCCGTTTATGGCTCCTGCGTTTGGCACAATTTTAAGCATGGTAAGGCAAAACAAGCATACAAAAGTGATTTGTATAGCAGACAACATCATCCCTCATGAAAAAAGAATTGGAGACAAAATGTTAACCTCCTATTTCAATCATGCTGTTGATGGATATATTACAATGAGCGCAAAGGTTCAGCATGATATGGCCACACTTGGAATCAACAAGCCAATTCAATTGCTTCATCATCCCCTGTTTGATCATTTTGGAGACCCTGTAGAACGCAAGATCGCCAGAAAGGAATTGGGTATTGATCATCAAGGAAGATTGCTTTTGTTTTTTGGTTTCATCAGGCAGTATAAGGGATTGGATTTGTTATTAGAAGCCATGGCTGATCCTCGCATCAAAGAAAGCGGATACAAATTGGTCATTGCTGGTGAGTTTTATGAGGATCCAGTCAAATACACCCATCTCATCAGGTCTTATCAACTCGAGGATCAGGTAATATTATTCAATGAATTCATCCCAGAACACAAGATTCGCTATTTCTTTAGCGCTGCTGATGTGCTTGTGCAACCCTATCGGCATGCAACCCAAAGCGGTGTAACGCCATTGTCCATGCATTTTGATTTGCCGATGATTGTAACTGATGCTGGCGGCCTGAAAGAAATGGTGATTGACAAGGTTAGCGGGCTTATCGTGCAAAAGGATTCAGCGTCTATAGCTGATGGTATTCTTGAATATTTCAAGATGGGAAAAGATTTTTTCATCCCAGCACTGGTCCAACAAAAGAAATCTTATTCCTGGTCTGTGATGGCAGATGGAATCCTGGCCTTTTGGAACAGGCTGAAGAGCGAAAAGAATGCTAAATAAACAGCAAAGGCCATCGTTTCCGTTCAATTTATCCGAATTTTGATCCATAAATATTTATTGTGAACAAACGTTTTCTCCTGCTGGTCATTTTTTCAATCTGCCTGAACACAATCATGGCACAATCTTTGGTCAAAAAAGAGACAGATAAGATGCTTGTTCAACAAGACAGCCTTGCTGGATATGGACAACAAATGGTTGCGTCTACAGATGCCGCTACAAGGTTTCGTTCAGATAGTTTTTTTACCAGAATACTCGTAAGGGCCCTCAAAACGCCCCATTCGTTTCAATTTCCCTTTGATTCACTGACAACCATTTCAAGATTATATTCACCAGACAGTGCTTTCAGGATCTTTACCTGGCAAGTAAGCAGGGATGAAGATTTACACAGAAGACATGGTGCCATTCAAATGAAAACCACTGATGGAAGTTTAAAATTATTTCCGTTGATCGATAGAAGTTTTCTGATCAACGACCAAAAGGATACTGTAACGAATCATGAATGGTGGATTGGAGCGATATACTACAAAATCCTGTTGCATGAATTGAACAAGAAAAAATACTATACGCTATTGGGATATGATGAAAACTCTATCAGAAGCACCAAGAAAAGGATTGAAGTACTGCATTTCAACGACAATGGACAACCCGTTTTTGGAGGCTCATTTTTTAGCTTTGCGCAGGATACAGTAAGGAAAAAAGATCAATCCAGGTTTTGGATTGAATACAAGAAAAACGGCAACGGAAGAGTGCTCTATGATGAAGAAATGGGAATGATCATGTACGATCATCTTATCTCAGAGACGAATGAACCCGCAAAAAAATTCACCTATGTTCCTGATGGTGATTATGAAGCCTTCAAATGGGTCAATGGAAAATGGCTACATGTAGAAAAAGTATTTACCTTCAAACTATTGGATGGTCAGGCACCCGTGGAAAAACCACTGAATGAAAGCAAATTGAAGACGATCAAAAAGGGTTAATCATCCAATTTCAATACAGCAAGGAATGCTTCCTGGGGTACTTCAACATTTCCTATCTGGCGCATCCTCTTCTTGCCTTCTTTTTGTTTTTCAAGCAATTTCCGTTTACGGCTGATGTCACCACCATAACATTTGGCGGTAACATCCTTTCTCATGGCGGAAATATTTTCTCGGGCAACCACTTTGGCACCAATGGCAGCTTGAATGGCAATCTGGAATTGTTGACGTGGCAACAGCTCTTTCAATTTTTCACAAAGCTTTCTTCCAAATTCCTGGGCACGGCTACGGTGAATCAATGCAGAAAGGGCATCCACTTTTTCACCGTTTAACATTATGTCCATTTTCACAATATCACTTTCCCTGTATTCAATGGGCACATAATCGAATGAGGCATATCCCCTGGTCTGGCTTTTTAGTTTATCATAAAAGTCAAAAACAATCTCGGTTAGGGGCATTTCAAAAATCAACTCAACACGGGTCTGTGTGAGGTAACTCTGGTTGATCAACATGCCACGTTTGCCAAGGCAAAGCGTCATGATATTGCCGATGTATTCGGGCTTGGTGATGATTTGGGCTTTGATGAAAGGTTCATCAATGTTTTTCATCTGGGTAGGATCAGGCATTTCAGTGGGGTTATTTACCCTGATAACATCGCCTTTTGTGCTGTAGGCAACGAAGCTTACGTTTGGCACAGTTGTGATAACCGTCTGGTTGAATTCCCTTTCCAAACGTTCCTGAATGATTTCCATATGAAGCAATCCAAGGAAACCGCAGCGAAAACCAAACCCAAGTGCCTGTGAAGTTTCAAGTTCATAGGTCAGTGATGCATCGTTCAATTGTAACTTGTCCATGCATTCCCTGAGTTCCTCAAAATCTTCTGTCAATACCGGATAGATTCCTGCAAAAACCATTGGCTTGACCTCAGAAAAACCCTTGATCATGGGGGCAGGATTAATGGCATTGACAATGGTGTCACCAACTTTTACTTCCTTGGCATTCTTGATACCTGTAATCAGGTAGCCTACATCACCACATTGCACTTTTTTCTGTTCCTGCATGGTCAGCTTCAAGATGCCTACTTCATCAGCCACATAGTCTTGTTCAGTAGAGATGAATTTTATTTTCTCCCCTTTGGTAATACTACCATTCATGATGCGGTAGTAAACAATGATTCCCCTGAAGGAATTGAAAACACTATCAAAAATGAGCGCCTGAAGCGGGGCATCAGGATTACCTTTGGGATATGGGATTCTGTTTACAATGGCATCGAGAATGCCTTCAATGCCTATGCCTGTTCTTCCGCTGGCCAATAGAATATCTTCTGCTTTGCAACCTATCAATTCAATGATCTGATCCTTTACCTCTTCAATCATGGCCCCATCCATGTCTATCTTGTTGATGACCGGTATGATTTCAAGGTTATTGTCAACAGCCAGATAAAGGTTGGAAATGGTTTGGGCCTGAATACCTTGCGTAGCATCTACGAGTAATAGCGCACCTTCGCAGGCAGCAAGCGCACGGCTTACCTCATAACTGAAATCAACATGTCCGGGAGTGTCAATGAGGTTAAGGATGTATTCTACACCATCTGTATGCTTATAGTTGATTTGGATGGCATGGCTTTTGATGGTAATACCTTTCTCTCTTTCAAGGTCCATGTCATCGAGGACCTGATCCATCATTTCTCTTTCACTGATGGTATTGGTGGTTTGAAGCAATCGATCTGCCAAAGTAGATTTGCCATGATCGATATGCGCAATGATACAGAAATTCCTGATTTTTTTCATCGAATGGGTTCAGCTGTAAAACGATTAGTGATACTGTTTATTGAGATATGCAAAGTTAGTCATTTTAAGTATGCCTGTACCTTGGAATATCATAACATAAATTAAGCAGGCATGTTCATTGATTTATCCCAAAAGTTAATGACACAACCGTAATACCTATTTCAAAGCCTTGATGATTTGAATGAATTCAGTGGCAATCAAAGATGCACCGCCCACAAGACCCCCATCAACATCTGGTTGAGAAAAAATCTCATTGGCATTGGCCCCTTTTACACTTCCTCCGTAAAGGATGGAGATATTGTCAGCAATAGCGTTCCCAAATTGATTTGCCAATACAGCCCTTATATGTGCGTGCATTTCTTGTGCCTGTGCAGATGTTGCTGTTTTTCCGGTACCTATTGCCCAGATGGGTTCGTAAGCAATAACGACCTTTTGAATGGCTTCAATATCAAGATGAAACAATGATTCTTTCAATTGCACAGCCACATAATCATTTTGACTATCATCTTCCCTGATGGCAAGGGGTTCACCACAACAGAATATTGGGGTAATGTCTGTAGACAGACAACGGTCAACTTTTTCAGCCAATAGTTGATTGGATTCTAAAAAGTATTCCCTTCTTTCACTATGTCCTACCACACAGTAATGAATATTGATGGATGCAAGCATATCTACAGAAACCTCACCTGTATAGGCACCAGCGGCTTTGTAATGGCAATTTTGGGCCGCAACAAACATATTGGACTTGTTGTCCAACTGTTGATTCGCACTCACCAAATAAGGGAAGGGAACAGCGAATATTACACACTTATGATTATTTACTTGTATGTTTGAATTGATAATATCATTGAGAAGTTTTGTTCCTTCTTCAAGGGTATTGTTCATTTTCCAATTGGCAGCTGCGATCTGTTTTCTCATGGTTGAATGGTTTTAAGGTAAAACGTTTTAATCGATTCTAGTGCTGATGTTGTTGGCTCTTGTCCTTTCATCATCATCCAGCGCTTAACTTCTTCCAATAACTTTTCAAGGTCATACTGCTGTTCCATCCCCCATTGAAATGGAGCAATATATTTGGGTAGCATCGCAGTAGGGTTGAAGACATTTGAAAATCCACCAATCACCGTTCCACTGTTGAAACTTGTATTGATGGCAGTTTTTACATGATCGCCCATGAGAATACCCGCTTTTTTACCTGCATTGATGAAAGATGAAGTATCCATGTTCCATGCCTTCAATTCACCGGCAGTATTTTTCAGATTGGAGCAACTGGTTCCTGCACCCATGTTGCACCATTCTCCTATATAGCTGTCTCCCAGGTAACCATGGTGGCTTTTGTTTGAGTAAGCGTGTAAAATGGTATTTTTTATTTCCCCTCCTACGGTGCAATCATTTCCTATATTGGTTCCTGCATACAAAGTCGCTCCCATTTTGACCACAGTTCTTTTTCCGATATAAAGCGGACCTCTGAGCATGGCGCCTTGCATGATATATGCGTCTTCATCAATCATTACCGGGCCTTCCTGGGTATTGATACAACAATGTTCCAATCGAGCAGTTGGGTGTACATGCAATGGATGCATCCCTGATATTAATATCTGTTCACCATGAGGATTGGTCACAATATTTTCTTTGAGCAATTGAATGTCATCCAATACCAATGATGTATTGTGATGAACAATGTCCCAAGGGGTTTTGATTGCAAAAAATGAATCGTTGGGGTTTGTATTTTTTTCAAAAAAGGATTTGATATCCAAAGAAATCTTTGGGATAAGCCGGGCATCCCAAATGATGTCTGCAGAAGATGATTCGTCTTCGGCAATGATATCGAGGTCCATATGTTGAGACAAAGCCATTGTCTTCCACTTGTCAACAATAGTCAAAATACCTACCCTCAGATCGATAAATGGTCTAGTGAGTGTAAGTGGAAAGAAATCCTTTTGAAAATCGTTGTATTGTAAAAGGAGTTTGGGCATTTTGTTAGGACAAAGCTACAACCTTGAAGGCAAAAGAAAAACCCTCCATGTGGAGGGTTTGTTGAAATTACTTCTTTGCGTATTTCTTTTTGAACTTGTCGATCCTACCTGCAGTGTCTACCAGTATGTTTTGACCGGTAAAGAAAGGATGTGAGGTGTTGGAAATCTCAAGTTTAATAACAGGATATTCGTTACCGTCTTCCCATTTGATCATTTCTTTAGACTGAGCTGATGAACGGGTCAGGAATGTTGTACCATTACTCATGTCTTTGAAAACTACGAATCTGTAATTGTCTGGATGGATACCTTGTTTCATTGTATTGTTTTTTTAGACTGCATGGATTTGGCCATGGCATGTGTGAATTTGCAAATATACTGTTTTTCCGTTTAAAAAATAAGTTTGGTCAAAACTAGCTCCTCATGTTTTCAAACTGTAGGGGCAAGTCCAATTCAGCAGTCTTGCAAAGTTGCATAACATCCTGAAGATCATCGATTTTTTTACCTGTAACCCTCAAGATATCATCCATGATCTGAGACTGAACTTTGAGACCTGAATCTTTGATCAGTTTATTGATTTTTTTGGCATCCTCCTGCTTTAATCCATTTTTTACAACAATATCCTGTTTGACGGTCTTGCCGCTTTGGTAGGAATCTTTGGACATGTCAAAGGCATGGGGTGAAATACCCTGTTTGTTGGCACGGTTGATCAGGATCTCAACGAGCTGACGCATTTTCATGTCATCGGAAGTTTCCAAGGCAAGTTTCATGTCTTTTTTGTTGAAATCAATTTCAACAACTGCATCTTTAAAATCGAACCTGTTGGCTACTTCTTTTTTAGTGATATTTACTGCGTTATCTAACAACTGGGGATCTACTTTACTGAGGATATCAAATGATGGCATCGTTTGTCTATTTAGTGTTTAAGGTGAATTTTCGTCCTGAATCAACCCATAACCAAGCTCCAAACAAGAAAAGCAGTACTGATATGAGTTCAGCCTGGGTGGGATGCATTCCCAACAGGTTATAGGTTGAGTTGACACGTATTTTTTCAATAAGAAAACGCTCAATTCCATTCAGCATCAAATACAGACCAAACATCCTGCCAGGGGCAACAATTCTTTTCCGCAGTGACCAAAGCAAAATGAACAACAATGTTGTGGCAATGATTTCATACAAGGTGGTAGGGAAAACCGGTGGACTGAGCTGTGCACAATAATTTCCTACACAATCTTTCATTGGTACCCCTACTCCATTAACATTATGGGGGAAATTGTAGGCCCAAAACCAATTGGGAAGAAATGAGGAACCTTCAAAAGAAGCATGTGGAATATTGTCTATGCTGCCATATTCAGCAACGAGTTGTCTTGTGTATTCTGGATATTCCAAAAGGGATTTATCAAAATCAGCAGGGGTGGCTAGTTCAATCGTATTGGTTTCACTGACCTTGTAGGCAGTATTGAAAATACCCCAATCACCATCACCCGAAAAATGACAACCCATCCTGCCAATGGCATAGGCAATCATCAATGCGGGTGCAGCGGAATCAATCAAATGCCTGATACCTATCTTCTTACGCTTAGCAAAAAAAATGATGGTCACGGATGCAAGAATCAATCCGCCATAAAAAGTGAGGCCACTGGGTGCCAGTAGATTGCCAATAGGATCCTGGATAAACCTATCCCAATTTTCCAGGTTGTCAAAAACTTTTGCACCGATGAAACCAGCAATTGCGGCATATACCGTGATATCACCAACCCTTTCATGGGGATAAACCTTTACTTTTCTTTCCTCTGGTTTTGCCAAGGCTTGTTTCTTCTTTTCATGGTATTTTAACCATGAAAAAAGGCCACCCAGGATCAATCCTCCTACAAGGCTGCCTTTCGAAGAAAAAATATAATCCTGAGGGTTGACATGGCTGTCATTGAGGAAAACGCCCAATATTTTATACCCGACGATGAATCCAAAAACCAAGTTGAACAACAGTTCTGACTTGCTGGCAGGCTTTCCCACAACGATGGTTTCTTCCATTGGTGAAAGAAGTCCTGACTCTTCCCTGCGTTTCAACTCTTTAGAGAGAATTACAGCAGCAACAACAAAGGCAATGGCTACCAGTAGTCCAAAAGTATTGATGTACTGGGTAAAGCCCCAGGGTTCAATACCCAGGGCTTCCTTCAGGAAAAAATAAAGGTTGGGATACATACAATCAATTGCAATATTCTTCGTAGGCTGCCATGAGATTTTGTGCAATCATTTGGGCCGGTCTTCCTTCGATCTGATGTCTTTCAATCATGTGCACCAGTTTGCCATCCTTAAAGAGGGCAACAGCTGGTGAAGAGGGAGGATAAGGTAAAAGATGTTCTCTCAAACGCTGAACTGCTGCAATATCAAAACCGGCAAAGGCTGTGGTAAGATGGTCAGGACGCTTGGCTGAATTGTTTACAGACATGATTACACCTGGTCTGGCACTGCCTGCTGAACAACCACAAACAGAGTTAACTACTACGAGTGTTGTGCCTGGAGCAGACAAGATGTCATCTACTGAAGCAGAGGTTAAAAGTTCGTCAAAACCATTCTCTGTAAGTTGCTCTTTCATTGGAATAACTATTTCTGCTGGATACATATTGTTAAGATTTTATGCGAAGTTACACATTTGCCGGTTTTGAGTTAATTTCGTTTAAACAAAGTTTGATTTGAAAAGAATACTGGTTGTTCTTATAGTCTTTTTCCATACTGGAACTGCATTTTCCCAGGAAAACAAGCAAGACACCCTTATTGTCAAGCAGGATACCCTTATTGTCAAGCAAGACACCCTTATTCTCAAGCAGGATACCCTGTTGCCAGTTCCTCCAGAACCCATCAACCTGGACTCGGTGCTCAGGATAATCAACCTGAACCCTTTTTTCACCCTTCAGGTGGACTCTACTTTGATGTATGACCTCCAAATCAACAAACCTTCTGAATTCTATTTTTGGTACCTGAAAAACGCTCCTATCGGTGTTAAAATAGATAAGAATACTGGTTTGCTTTATTTTAAGGCTGAAAAATCATATTTCAAAAGCGGAAAACTTAAATACGACATCCCTTACAAGGTTGAAGTAGGTGTACAGAACCTGAGGGATGCTAAAGATCGCATTGAGTCAGGTTTTACCATCATGTTTTACAGCACTGAGGTGGTTGTATCCAGGTTGAAACCAACCATTGGCAACACCGTACTTCTTGATGAGGGTGATTCGATTAAATTCAGGGTTCAGTGTGAGACCGGTACCTTTCCTGTTGAACAAATTACCATCAACACCAACCTTCCCATCAGTAATTTCAAATCAGTCAATACATGCAACGATGAATTTGGCTGGATGGTTCCGTATGATTTTATCCGCGATAATGATACTGCCCGCCAGAAGATTCTGTTGCTTCAATTCATTGGAACTGATAAGTTCAGAAACAGTGATACTGCTACAATCAGGGTTTTTATCAGGCCCGGTATCAACTACCCTCAAAAAAACCAGGAAAATTTGCAGGTGACCAATGAAATGAAAAAATATATCACCAACCTTAAATTGACCTTTTTTGTTATCAGCACCAATATCAAAAAAACAAAAAATACAAGAACAAGTTTTGACATTACCGGTTCATCGACAGCCATGTTGGGTACCATCATCTCCAGTACCGGAACATCAATAGGGGCAAAAAATATGGGTAAAGTACTTCCTTCTGTAGGTCTTACATTGGTTCCCGTAAAAGAAGCCGTTTCACCGAACAAGGTTCAGGAACAAAATACGGCCTCACAGGTCAGGTCAACCATTAAAAGGCTTGACTATATGATGACTGAGAACATGATCATTGGCGACAGGGATCCTGAAATTTTGGCCAAAACAAAAAAACTTCGGGATGAGCTAAAGCAATCCCAGTTACAATTGGTTGACTTGCCATTGGTAGAATTTGACCCTCGTTACTCTCAGGAGGATGCTGAAAAATACTTCAACAATCCCAAGGTGAACAAGAAATACAAGCTCAAGGTCAACTAAGTATTTTTGAACTATTGGTAACCGAGAATCTTGAGCATGCTCTGGGCAGTTTGTTCCTTTGCATACACCCAATCGTGCAGTTTTCCATGCTTGTCCTTTCCTACAATGATATGTTTTGGCGATGGAATCATGCAATGCTTGATTCCACCATATCCACTGATCTGGTCTTGATATGCCCCTGTGTGGAAGAAACCAAGATATAATGGCTCTTTTGAATCATCTCCAGTAATCTTGGGCAAAAACACTTCATTGATGTGCTCCTCAGAATCATAGTAATCATGGCTGTCGCAGGTGAGTCCACCCAAGACAACCCTCTGGTACTCATTCTGCCATTTATTAATGGGCAGCATGAGGAATTTCTCCCCGATTCCCCAGGTATCTGGCAAGGTTGTGATAAAGGAAGAGTCGATCATGTACCAGATTTCCCTGTCATTCTGTACTTTTTCCGCCAACACTGAATATACATGTGCCATGCTTTCGCCAACGGTAAAGCTTCCAAATTCCGTAAAAATATTAGGCATTTGAACCTTGGCTTTTTTACAGGCTTTTTTGATTGTACCTACTATTTCATTGATCATGAAACCATAATCATATTCAAAGCCCAATGAATGCTTGATGGGGAAGCCTCCACCGATATTGATGGAATCCAATTCGGGGCATATCTTTTTTAACTGACAATAAAGATTGATGACCTTGTTCAATTCGCTCCAATAATAGATATCATCCTTTATTCCCTTGTTCAGGAAAATATGCAGCATTTTCAATTGAAATTTATCTTCGTATCCTTCTATCTGGTCTACATAAAACTCCAAAATATCTTTGGGCCTGAATCCAAGACGGGAGGTATAGAAGGGGAAATTGGGTTCTTCCTCAGCGGCAACACGGATTCCTAACTTAAATGGAACCCTAACGCCTCTTTTGTAACGGTCAAGCTCTTCTTTGTTATCAAGGATGGGAATAACGTTTTTAAACCCTGTGTTGATCAATCGGGAAATACGGGATGTATATGATTTCTGTTTGAAACCATTGCAAATGATAAAAGTATCTTTGCTAATCTTTTTTCTTTTGAACAGGTTATTGATGATTTCAATGTCATAAGCAAAAGAAGTTTCCAGGTGAATATCATGCTGCAAGGCCTCTTCCACCACAAATGAAAAATGAGAACTTTTGGTGCAGTAGCAGTAATGGTATTTACCCTCGTAATTGTGTTTCTTGAATGCCTTCTTGAATAAGTCCTTGGCCTTGTTGATCTGTGAGCCTATCTTAGGAAGATAGGTAAGTTTCAGAGGGGTACCATACTTGTCAATGATGGCCTTCAAATCAAGATCATTGAAATAGAGGTATCCATCTTTTGTCACAAATCCTTCCTGAGGAAAATAAAACGTCTGTTTGACAAGGTCTGTATAGGTATTGCTCATTTTATCGATTCGGGCTGTTTATGTTGTTGAATTGCAATGAATGACAAAATTAATTTTTTTCATCATCATACAATAAAAAACCGGATGTTTATTTGACATCCGGCTTACTGACTGTATCAGCATCTACTATTTTACAGAATCAACCAATTGCTTGAAGGACTCAGGATTGTTCATGGCAAGTTCAGCAAGCATTCTACGGTCAAGTTCAATTCCTTTGATCTTAAGCTTGTTGATGAACTCAGAATATTTCATTCCTTCTTCCCTGACAGCTGCATTGATACGTACAATCCAGAGACTGCGGTAGTCTCTCTTCTTGAGTTTACGACCAACATAGCTATAGGTAAGGCCTTTCTCGAGAACGTTTTTAGCTACTGTATAAACATTTTTCCTTTTTCCGTAGAATCCTTTCGCCTGCTTAAGAATTCTTTTTTTGCGGGCCCTGGAGGCTACCGCATTTTTTGAACGTGGCATATTGTAATGAGTTTAAATTTGAAATAATGAGAGAAGGCTTATTTAAGGCGAAGGAGTCTTTTTACGAAATCAAGGTTGGCATGATGAACAACCCCTTGAACGCGAAGGGAACGTTTGCGTTTGTTGGTTTTCTTGGTGAGCAAGTGACCTCTTGTGGCCTTTCTGAAAGTGATCTTTCCGCTGCCGGTGATCTTAAAAGTTTTTTTGGCCCTTGAATGGGTTTTAACTTTTGGCATGACATTAATTTTAAATTTACCCCTGCTGGTGCCTTCGAACAGACGAAGAACTTATGGAACCTTTTGGGAATAGCTTTCAGTGTTTAAACCGAAAGGAGTGCAAAATTATATGATTTTGGGGATAAATCAGACATTTATCCCCAAAAAATCCAGTTTATTGTTTTTTAGCTGTCCAGGTATTGTTTTCACTGTTATAATCAGGGAAAACCTTATCAGGATCAATCGTCACCTTCATCAACTCTTCATTTACCCGAATCCTTGTTTTGAAAATACCTCCATTCTGCCAAATTTCAACGGGAAGTTTAACCCTTCCCTTGTTCCCGGAAACAGTTTCATACTCGATCACAACTGGCATGGCTGCTTTTTCCATGTTTTCAATGGTAATAATGGCACCATTTTTAGCATTGTTACCCTGGTACTCTACATTGGTGATGGCCTGATCCAATCTCCAGTTTTCAAGAAACATGGCTTTCCAAAACCATCCTAAATCCTCTCCTACTCCATTTTCAATGCTCCTGAAAAAATCCCAGGGAGCAGGATGTTTGAAAGACCAATCACGGATGTATTTTTTAAACGCTGAATCGAATCTTTTGGGGCCTACGATTTGATCTCTCAACAAAGTAAGTGCAAAACCTGGCTTCATGTAGAGTGAAAGCCCAATGTTGGCCTCTTTCAAAGCATCTGGCGTTTTCATGATGGATTCAGCCCTGTCTCCGTACATGTACTTGGCCATGTTGTGCGCGTTGGATTCTTTTGAGGCATATTCACCGTTGTTAAAGTCCTGGGATGCTATATCATTGATAAAGGTGTTGAAACCTTCGTCCATCCAGCCATATTTTCTTTCATTGCTTCCTACAATCATGGGAAACCAGGTATGTCCAAACTCATGATCCGTAACACCCCAGAGACCACCCGTTTTTGCAGTAGAACCACAAAATACGATACCGGGATATTCCATTCCGCCAATATTGCTGGCAACATTGGTAGCAATGGGGTAAGGGTATTCAAACCATCTTTTGGAATAGTTTTCAATGCTCGCCTTGGTGTATTCGGTACTTCTTCCCCAGGCATTTTTACCATCCGAGCTGCTGGGGTAAACAGATTGTGCCAACGCTTTTTTACCGCTGGGGAGATTAATCCTTGCAGCGTCCCAGATGAATGAAGTTGAAGATGCCCAGGCAAAATCCCTTGAATTGGCAATAGAATACTTCCAGGTAAGTTTTGCCAATGAAGGCCTTGAAGAGGGATCTTTGATTTCTTCCTTGCTCCTGATCATCACTGTTTCATCACTTTTGTGGGCTTTCTGGTATCGTTTCAATTGTTCAGCGGTCATCACTTCTGAAGGATTGAGCAGGTCTCCTGAGGCAACTACAACATGATTGGCCGGTGCCGTAATCGAAACGTCAAAATTTCCATATTCAAGATAAAATTCGCTTGCGCCCAGGTAAGGAAGTGTATTCCAACCTTGGATATCATCGAAAACACAAATACGGGGATACCATTGTGCAATGGCATAAATATTGCCATCAGCATTTTTCAGGATACCTGTTCTGTCTGCTCCATATTCAGGAACAGTATAAGCATAGTCTACCTTTACCACTACTTTGTCTCCACCTGCCTTCAACAGTTTTGGAAGGTCAACCCTCATGCGGGTATCTGTGATTTCAGGTTCAACAACCGTTTCTGTAGACTTTCCTCCTGTGGATGAAATAATCTTCACTGATTTAATTTGATAACCGCCCTCAAATGGAGTTGCTGCATTGCCATACCTGCTTCTGCCATTGACAGGAAGTTTGGCAAAACCCCTTGAATTGGGATTGAAAAGGTTCTGATCCAGTTGAAACCAGAGGAAATTAAGGCTGTGGGGACTGTTGTTGGAATAGGTCAGTGTTACTGATCCAGTAATCTGGTTGTTCTGGTCATTCAATTCAGCACTGATCTTGTAATCAGCTTTATTTTGCCAATAGGCCTTACCAGGCTCACCATTCCCTGCCCGGGTAAGGCTACCATAATCTTTGTAAAAAAGAGGATTGAAAAGTTCATTGGCATCATACTTGGAAACGGGTTTTCCCTGATCCTGAGCAAATGAAACCGTGAATGAACACATTAAAACGAATAAAGCGATTGAGTGTTTCTTTACCATACCTGTGAATTGAGAATTGATTTATTTTAAGCTTTCCAACAATTGTTTTGACTTGAATTTTATTTCCTGGTCTTCTTTGGTCTTTGCAGGCAATTTCAGCTGATAGTTGAGCAGTTCAATCGCTTGCAAGGATTTCCCCATTTTTTTATAGGCCATGGCCAAATCATGGTTATTCACAATGAAACCTGGGTCTAATTTACGTGCTTTTTCATAAAGCGTGATGGCTTCTTCAGAAGATGCTGCAGGAAAACCTTTGTTCATGAATTTGAGCGCAGCCCTTGCCGCAGGATTCAATGCAGCCACTTCATCATGCCATTTTGCTAAAGTGTAGATGGCTTTAGTGAAATTGGGATCGATGGCCAAAGCTTTATCTGTTTTTTCTCGAAGTTGCATGGTTAGCCTTGTTTTATCCTTGATGGAGGCGTATTCAATCATTTTACCGATGACCATGGCATTGGCATATTGAACATCTGCCCTGTTGGAGTCAAGGGCAATTGCTTTTTCAGCATATTTAGTAGCGAGCATATACAAGGACTTGCTTTCTGCTTCCTTGGCAATGGATTGTCCCTCCATGCAATACAACTCAGACAAACGGACAAGAACGGGAATGTTGGCAGGATCATTGGCCACCAATGACTCGTATTTTTTGATGGCATCCATGGTCTTGAACTGGCGTTCCAACATTCTTGCTTCATCAATCAATGGAAATTGTTGTGCAAACAAATGAACAGTGGACAGCAACAATAGCGTGAGAAGGTAGTTATATTTCATTTGTTCGCTTTTTTAGGTGTACACCCACCTGACCCATAAATCCTTCCATCGGAGGATTTGATTTGAGGATACTGATTTCAATTTCAGCAGCAAGCGGAAAATTTTCTGCAATGGCGATGAATATTTTTTCTGCCACCACTTCCAACAATTGCTCTGTTGTTGAAAAAACAAGCTTCATCAAACTGTATACAGCAGCATAATCGATGGTATCTGTCAATGTTTTAATGGGTTGTTTGGTGTCCATCCCTACAACAATATTGATAATAAAATCAGTTCCACAACTGTTTTCCAAAGGGTGAACCCCATGGTAACCGAACAGTTTAATATCTTTTAGAATGATGTTCATGGTCAACTTCCGAAAAAGAGATAAGCAACAAAAATAGCAGTTACAATACCCACCAAGTCGGCCAATAACATGCTTGGTATCGAATAGCGGGTATTTTTTATACCCACTGATCCAAAGTAGACAGCGATTACATAAAAAGTGGTATCACTGCTTCCCTGAAAAATAGCCGATAACCTGCCGGCAAAAGAATCAGCACCATAGGTTGTCATGGTGTCTACCATCATGGCCCTGGAGCCACTGCCACTCAGTGGTTTCATCATGGCCGTTGGAAGCGCAGAAACAAACTGCGTATCCATCCCCATAAAAGAAAATAGTGTTTTCATTCCATCTGTGATGAATTCAAAAGCACCAGAAGTACGCAATACACTGATGGCAACAAGCATGGCAACCAAATAAGGAATGATCTTGATGGCAATTTCAAAGCCGCCTTTGGCGCCTTCAATAAAGGCCTCAAAGACATTCACTTTTTTATAAATCCCTCCTGTCAAGAAGACAAGAAAAATTAAGAGAATCAGTCCATTGCTCAATACCGTTGAAAACGATTCGATTTGCACTTGAGACAGGAATATCTTGAGGTAGGCAATCAAAAGCCCGATGAGCAATGAAATACCTCCAATCCAAGCCAGTATAACCGGCTGAAGAAGATTTATTTTTTGCCTGATGGATACAATGGTAAGGGCAGCCACTGTCGCGGCAAAGGTGGCAATCATGCAGGGAATGAATATATCCGTTGGATTGGCGGCTGGAGGAGTAACAGAGGCCCTCATGGCGATGATGCTGATGGGAATCAAGGTGAGTCCTGAGGCGTGCAGTACCAAAAACATGATTTGGGCGTTGCTGGCTGTTTCTTTGCTGGGATTCAGGGTTTGAAGACTTTCCATGGCTTTTAGGCCAAAGGGAGTTGCGGCATTGTCCAGCCCCAGTAAATTGGCTGAAAAATTCATCATCATGTGACCGTAGGCAGGATGCTTGGGCGGAATTTCGGGAAATAATTTGCTGAAAAAAGGGGCAACAAGTTTAGAAAGAAAGCGAATGGCCCCTGCCTTCTCCCCTATGTTCATGAATCCAAGGAACAATGTCATGATGCCAATCAGCTTGAATGAAAGGTCTACACTATCATTGGCTGACTTGAAAATACCTTCTGTAACAGTTTTAAAAATAAGGGGATCACCAGTGATTATCCATTTCCATAAAGCAATGGCAAAAGCGATGATGAAAAAAAAGAACCAGATATAATTTAACGCCATTGGTGGGTGATTGCTTTGAATGTTATTCCAACAAAGGATGCCCTTATCGCATCATTCACACTATCTTTGCCACGCAAAATTAAAACTATGGCATTACAGGCTGGCATTGTCGGATTACCAAATGTAGGAAAATCAACCCTATTTAATGCACTTAGCAGTGCAAAAGCACAAGCGGCGAATTTTCCTTTCTGCACCATCGAACCCAATATCGGAGTAATTACTGTTCCCGATGACAGGCTCATTGAACTCGAAAAGATTGTAAAACCGCAGAAGGTTGTTCCAACCACCGTTGAAATTGTCGATATCGCCGGATTGGTCAAGGGCGCCAGCAAGGGCGAAGGATTGGGAAACCAGTTCCTGGGCAATATCCGGGCTACTGATGCCATTATTCATGTGCTCAGGTGCTTTGTGGATGACAATGTCATTCATGTGGATGGCAGTGTAAATCCGGTAAGAGACAAGGAAGTGATTGATACTGAGCTGCAGTTGAAAGACCTTGAAAGTGTAGAGAAAAAACTTTCCAAATCAGAAAAACTCTCCAAAAGCAGCGATAGAGAAATATTGAGGGGCATAGAAGTATTGAGGGCGCTTAAAGACCATCTTGACCAGGGAAAAAATGCCCGTGCTTTTGAGATCAGTGAAGAAGAAAAAGAGAAATACATCAACGATATGTTTTTGCTGACCATCAAACCGGTTATTTATGTATGCAATGTTGATGAAAAAAGTGTTGTTTCTGGGAATGCATATACCGAACAGGTGAAAGAGGCCATCAAATTCGAACATGCTGAAATTCTTTTTGTTAGCGCAGCCATTGAAAGTGAGATTGCTGTGATGGAAAGCTATGACGACAGGATGATGTTCCTGAATGACCTCGGACTTTCTGAGAGTGGTGTGGTAAGGCTGATCCGATCAACGTATAAACTGCTCAACCTGGCAACTTATTTTACAGCGGGTGTACAGGAAGTCAGGGCCTGGACCATAACCAAAGGGATGCTGGCGCCGCAGGCTGCTGGCGTGATCCATACTGATTTTGAAAAAGGTTTTATCAGGGCAGAAGTAATCGGCTATACAGACTTCACTACCTTGGGATCAGAGGCGGCCTGTAAAGAAGCCGGTAAAATGGCAGTGCAGGGCAAAGACTACATCGTTCAAGATGGAGACATCATGCATTTTAGGTTCAACGTTTAACCTGCATGATTTTAAATATTTATTGATCTACATAAAAAAAAGACCGGCTCATTTGAGACCGGTCTTTTTTTATTGATACTAAAATTTATTGTGGCATGAGTACTTGGTCAATTTTGTGGTATACACCATTGATGGCATGCCTATCAACTGCTGTAATTTTTGAATAGGTTAGATTTTTAAACCCTTTGACACCTTGGGTTGCATCAACTGTCAACAATGGAGCTGTAGGCAATGAAGCGGACAGAAGCGTTGGTACAGGTGTTGCGCCAGTGGGAAGATTTGGTGAAAAAGCACGTGCCATCAATACATGGTAAGCAACAATTCCTTGAACCGTGGCTGTAGGAAGCAATCCAAATGAAGCAGGAGAAACAGGTAATCTAAGGGCTGTGAACAAAGCCATGAATGCTGTATTGGTTGGAGCCATCACAGTAAAATTGGCCAAAGGATTGGCCAAATAATCCTGGAAACGTGAACCAGTTGGTACACCAACATCAGCCCTTAGGATAGCAGCAACAAGATAGGACATATCAGCTTCTCGAGAGATAGTGTCCAACAACACCCGTGTTGGAGGTGCTACAACTGCAGCAGTTACGTGGATGGCACCGTTGGCAGCATCAACATCTGGGGTAACTACAGGGATGTTGTTCACCCAAACCCTATCCCCTCTTTTGGAAGGGAAACTGCTGAACCTCACCAATGGACTTGTATTTGGGGCAGGGATGATAAAAGATGTTGGCATCTGTACATTGGGGAATGTTGTGGGTACAGCAGATGACATCAATTTTCGGCCTGGAATAACATGGTATTGCACAATGCTGGTTACAGAAGCAGCTGGAAGTGCATTGATGGCTGCCAAAGGGATACCAGATGCGATAAAAGCAGCATCACTGGGTGCAAAAACAGTAAATTCATTGTTTTTGTCAGAAACAGCAGCCATCATTCCAGCCTTTGTAACAGCTGCCTTGAGGATTGAAAAATTAGGATTGGTATTCAGAATATCCCCAATGGTACTGCCAGCCGTTGTTTTAACGATGGGCATTGCAGCTGGAACATCCTTGTTGCAAGAAGTTGATGCTACCACTACCAGCAAGATCAGCGGAAGGATAAACCTGAGTGAATTGTATATTTTTTTCATGATATTTTTTTTATTTCAATGATTTGAACTGACCAATTAGAAAATGTTATACCCAAATGATACATAGTACAAACCACCGATGGAAGGATTGGCCATTGCGGTGATATAGTATTGGTTGAACAAGTTATTGGCACCCAATTTGAAAACAGAATTGATGGCAGGTAATTTGTAGCTGATCTGAGCATCAACAACTTGATAAGCTGGAACATCCCCATTGCCAAGCTCACTTGTATAAGCAAACTCAGACTGGAATCGATAAACAAAATTAAATCCAATGCGCTTATTTTTCCCTAAACCATTATTTCCAAATATTGCATTAGCCTTGTACTTAGGTGCATTGAAATAAGTGATATAGCCATTCGGAACTTCGCCCAAACGATCTGTTGAAAAATTGGAGTTTACGTAGAAACCTTTTTTGAATTTATACTCCAATGATATACCTAATCCTGAAGTTTTTACAGGAGTTGGTGAATTGATCGGGAAAGAAATGATTCTTCTTGTAGCAGCATTGAGCACATCTGCAGGGCTCGGGGTACTTTTGATGGATTGCGCAACAATTACCCGGGTGATGAAATCCTGATAGTTCCCTATATATGCATAAGCATCTACCAATAACCTTGAATTGGCAAGCAATCCACGGTAACCCAATTCAAATGAAGTTACCGACTCAGGGTTGAATTCAGGAAGATCCTGGACTTTCAACTGTCCTGCACCGAGCGCAGCAACGGAGTAAACGGGATTGGTAGTTACCTTATAGTAATCTTTCATGGCAGGGACGCCACCTGAAAGGATGGCTCCACCCACCGCAAGATTGATGTATTGTTGTTGGGTAGATGGGAATCTATAGGCAGTTTGATAAGAGAACCTAAGGTGGTTGTCTTTTGCCACTTTAAAGAGCATGGTGGCCCTTGGGGTGAATCGACCTTTGAAGTTTTCATTCTTATCAAATCGACCAGAAACGGTAAACTTGATCAGGTCTTTGGCAAAACCTTTGGCAAGCTGAACATATGCACCGTATTCGTTGATAGGGATTTTGTTGGCAGAATCAGCAAACAAAGTTCCTTCAGAATTGAGTAAAAATCTCCTGAAATTACCACCAACCAATACTTCTGCAAACTTTCCAGTCAACTCACTGAGGTTGTATTGACCTTCAACTGCATATAAATTGGTTCTATCGATCAATCTGCCACCACCTTTGGAGATTGGCTTCATCCGTATAGGATCATAGAGAGCCTGAAACTGTGCAGTTCCTGCGATTGGTCTTCCAGCATCTGCTAAAGAACGGGCCATGTTGTGTGCGTCAATATGAGACATGCCATTCAACTTTCCACCGAGGAAGGCTTGACCATATTCAGTATACCATTGCTGTGAACCTTTCCACGCTTCATTAAAGAGGCGTGTAGTAACAGTAGTGTTGTATGATTGACCAGCATTTTCTTGTGTTGTATAGGCTCTCAACATCCAGTTCTTGTGCTTGAATTCAAGTTTATACTGTCCTAATTTAAAGTCAAGAATAGAATAACGCTCACTTCCTGTGTAAACAGTATTTCCAGTTCCCCAATTGGCAGAAAGGATTGCTTCAATGGAATTGGTAAGCTTATAGTTCAAAGAACCGCCCAATTTGAAATTAACGGTGTTAGGATTGGTCACGTCTTTTTCAGCATAACCTGTTCTTGAAACCATGTTAGGAGTTCCTGTCAATGTAGAAATATAGGGAGCCAAAAAAGGCGCCTGACCTGCAATACCATTGAGGACAAGATTCAAATCAAGGTTGGTTTCGTCTCCGTAAACGTTCAACCCATCATAGTTGGGATCAGTATTGCGCGTTCCAGCAATAACGGTATTAAAACCATTTCCAGGTGCCCTGTTGATGTTTCTGTTGTCTGCGGCAAGCCAATCTTGAGCTTGGATAATACCTGCAGTGAATTTGTATGCAAACTTATCAGAAACTTTTTTGGCATAACGAACATCCCAATTGTAATAAGGTGCAGGATCACGGTATTTGCCATCCGTATGCATCATACCATTCTTCATTTGAAATGAAAGCCCTTGGTATTTGAAAGGATCTTTGCTGTTGATCAACAAAGTACCATTCATACCACCTGGTCCATAAAGAGCAGATGAGGCACCTTGCAAAAGCTCCATGCTTTCAACATCGAGTTCATTCAGTGCGGCAATGCTACCCACAGAAAAGTTCAAACCTGGTGCCTGATTGTCCATTCCATCAACAATCTGTGTGAACCTTGTATTACCACTACCAGAAAAACCTCTGGTGGTAACTGTTTTGAAGGTTAAACTTGATGCAACCATGTCTACACCTTTCAGGTTGGTTGCCATGTCAAAATAGTCTGCAGAAGGTGAATTCCGGATGGTAGCAAGACTTATGCGTTCAATAGAAACAGGCGATTCAAGGATTTTAGTTGGAGTTCTTGTGGCAGATACAACAACTTCCTCACCCAAAGTGGAAGTAGGATTCAATGAAACTGATTTCATTTCACCGGCGGCAGCAACACTAACTTCAGTGATCGCATAACCAATAGAAGAAAAAAGAATGCTAACAGGAAATTTGGTATTTGAGGGCAAACTGAGACGGAAGTTACCTTTGTTGTCGGTAAACGTTCCATTGGAGTTTCCCTTGAGGGTAATAGAAACTGCGCCCAATGATTCACCTCCAGAAGCGCTCTTCACATTTCCGGTTAAAATAACATTTTGCGCGTTAACAATAGCCGGCAGCATCAACAGTAGGAATGCTGCATAGCAAGCTAATCTTTTCATAAGCAGTAGTTTTAATCAATTTGGATCCAAAATAGGCATTGTTAATATCATTAACAAATTTTGAAACAACTAAAAAAGCCTAATGTTCATGCTGTTTAAAATTGGAAGTTTCAGTCACTGAATCTAATTTAGTGGTATGAACCCATTTAACTTCCCTAACCAAACTTCATTTTACTCAGGTAAAGTGAGGGATGTGTACAGCATTCGTGATCAATATTTGGTAATGGTGGCCAGCAACAGGATATCCGCTTTTGATGTAATTTTACCGAGGCCTATTCCATATAAAGGACAGGTTTTGAACCAGATAGCAGCATATATGTTAAGCAATACCAAAGATATTTGTTCCAATTGGTTGATGGATGTTCCAGCTCCCAATGTATCGATTGGCCATCTTTGTACTCCTTTCAAAATAGAAATGGTTATAAGAGGTAACCTGGTTGGTCATGCCTGGCGAACATACCAATCAGGCAGAATTTTATGTGGCCAAGTCATGCCAGATGGCCTTAAGGAAAATGATTTTTTCCCCATTCCTTTGATTACGCCATCAACAAAAGCTGCTGCTGGCCATGATGAAGACATCAGCGAAGCAGAAATTATTGCACAGGGGCTTGCAACAAATGAAGAATGGGAAGTCCTGAAAAAATACACATTCGCCTTGTTTGAAAGAGGTAAGACAATTGCTGCAAATCAAGGGCTCATTCTGGCGGATACCAAGTATGAATTTGGAAAGCTTGACAATCAGATTGTATTGATGGATGAAATACATACCCCCGATTCATCAAGGTATTTCTTTGCAGAAGGATTTGATGAAAGACAATCCAAGGGAGAACGACAGCTTCAGTTAAGCAAGGAGTTTGTGAGAGAATGGTTGATGGCCAATGGTTTTATGGGAAAAGAAGGACAAACGGTACCTGAAATGTCTGATGAATGGATTGCTACCATCTCAGGAAGGTACATTGAATTGTATGAAAAACTGATTGGGGAACCTTTCTCTCCTGCTGAGATTTCTGATGAGGATACCTATGATAGGGTTGTTACCGCATTGAATGCATTGGCTTAGGATATTTTATTTTCCCTGGAAAGGGCATTCATCCGCTGCTTGGATTTGTTGAAAATATTACGGCCCTTGTCCTGTCCCTTTCGGGCTTCTTTTTGTTCCATCTCGGGTAACTTGATGATTTCAAGGCATTCCTTACTGCAACATCCCCCGAGGGCATTCTTGCATGCTTCACACTGTATGAAGAGCAAATGACAACTGCTGTTGTTGCAATTCACATGTTCATCGCAAGGGTTACTACATACATGGCAATGGGAAATAATATCTGCTGTGATGCGTTCACCCAGGCGCTCATCGAATACGAAATTCTTTCCTATGAAATTATTTTCCAATCCTTGGTCACGCACTTGGTTGATATAGTTGATAATGCCACCTTCAAGGTGAAAAACATTTTTAAATCCCTTGTGAAGCATCCAGGCACTGGCTTTTTCACATCTAATACCACCAGTACAATACATGATAATTGTACGTTCTTTCTCTTTTTCAAACATGTCTGAGGCCATGGGCAACTGTTCCCTAAATGTGTCACTGGGTATTTCTATGGCATCCTTAAACCTTCCCACTTCATACTCATAATGATTGCGCATATCAATCACCATTGTACCTGGATCTTTGACCATTTCATTAAATGATTGCGCATCTACATAACGGCCTTTATTTTCCATTGAAAAAGCAGGGTCTTTTATACCATCAGCCACTATTTTCTTTCGTACTTTGATATCAAGTACATAAAAAGCATTCCCTTTTTCTTCTACAGCCTTGTTCAACCGCAAGCCATTCAAGGCGGGAAAACTATATAGAAAGGACTTCAGGTCTTCGAAATGATCTACAGGACAATTGATTTGTGCGTTGATGCCTTCCTCTGCAATGTAAATCCGTCCAAAAACACCCAGTTGTTTAAGTTGGCAATACCATTCATCTCTCATTTTTGCAGGATCAGCAATAGAAAAATAACAATAAAAAGAAACTGTATTTTTGGGTGTGGGATCATTTTGTGCCCTTTCCTTCAAGACTTGTCTCGAAACCCTGTTGTGAAATGTTGCCATAAATGATTTTAATTCCTTGAGGTGTTGGAAATTCGGTTGCAGGCCGAACAAAATCCGAAACATGGCAAAATTAATAAAAAGGATTGATGGCCTGATCAGTTATCTGTGAAAACTGCAGAGAAACCACGAATGCCAAGCCTAATTCCATGTGTTGAACCCAATGATTGTCCGTGCCCTCTGATATAATCAACACGAAGCACCTTGATGATATTGTCAATTCCTAAAAATAACTCCTGGTAACTCCTGTCTTTCAACAAGATCATGTTGGCACCTGTAACAAGACGCAAATTGAGTTTTTTGATGAGTGGAATCTTGTTGGTGAGCAATCCATTGAGCTTGTATTCGCCATGAAACTCTCCAAAGAATTTTTCCTTGTTGGAAAATGAATAGAAAGGTGCAACTTGAAAACTTTCTACGTAAGGAGTAGCTTTTCCCGTCAGATTACCGATAAAATGATTGTAATCGGGCAATTCAACACGCTGTGCTCGCAAAAAGCCTCCTGATTGAATTTTATATTTAAATTCTCCCCCAATCTTGAAATTGATGTCTCCAACCATGGAAATTCTCCATTTCCCAAACCTTGAATCATTGTCAAATAAACCGCTAATGGCCCGGGAATATTGAAAACTGAAAACAGGTGATCTTGAAAAAGTATTTACCTGACCATCAGGTAATTCTACATACCTGGCACCGGGTCTGAACCGGAACCTGATGGAAGCCACGAGAGATTGATGGGCAACCATTGGCCCCGTTCCTGCTTCGATGGGGTAATTGGGGGTCAGGTTTTTAAATTTGCCTCTGTTACCCCCTATTTGCAATGTATCGACATTGGTCATCGGGTTGCGGTTTTGATATTGGATGCTTGCATCCATGTCGATCCCATGGCCCAAGGCTTTGAAATAACCTGCTTGTAAAAAATTTGCCTGGTATATTTTCATGTAATTGGCACCATCAAACAGGGTTGATACCGTATTCATGATTTGCGGAATAGGATTGGCATTGTTGAACTGAAACACTTTTTTGCCCATTGTAATAGAAAGCCTGTTCACAAATTTTTTACCATATTTGAAGGAACTGGAGAAATAAGCATTGAGTTGATGGTTAGAGGTGCCATACCGCAACACTGGAGTGATAGAAAATTGGCGTCTTCCTTTTAAACCTTTTTCAAAGGCAGCAGAACCTTGCAATACCCACCCTTCAACAGTATTAAAACTGACCGATTTGAGCAAGGGGTCAAAAGACAAGGATGATTGCTTGTTTCTGTTGATGAAACGCGGGCCATTGACCAAAATACCTAAACCAGTGATGCGGTTCTGAATTCTATCCAGTGAGTCAAGGTATCGGGGATCTTCTCTCCTCTTTTCGAGTGAATCCTTCTTTTTGAAATCTTCGATTTCCTCTTTCACCAATGGGATTGGCCTTGAAGCATCCCAAAAAGAGGAGGACCGCTTATTGGACAATGAGTCAAATTTCAACACTGTTCTTCCAAATTGTTTTTTGTCAAACACAGGATCTATATCATATCTCGAATAAATGGTTGAGAAATATCCTGATGCAGCAAAACCAAGAAAGTTTATTTCGGGGAAAATGGTTTGCGTAGCCACCATCCATGTATCTCTATTGATGGGATTATACTGTTGCTCTATGCGAATCTTGTCAGCAAACTCCAACTGAGACTCCTTATCAATGGAAAGGTTAACTGAATGGATATTCCAGCTGTTCTCAATGATCTGGATGTAACCTGTAAACAGTGGCTCCCATTTCCGCTTGGGGATGACCTGAATTTTATTGACCTGGTATCCATTTTCAAAAAATACGCCAAGGTACTTGTACCGGTAATAAGCCAACGCCCCATCAGCTATTGGGGACACAAAACCACGGGGATTGAAGGTTTTGGGAAGGGAAACGATATTGTCATAAAAGGAAATCAAGATTGGATTTGCCAATCCCAGTCCATTGGTCTGACCACTCACCCTTGTTGACTTGACCACTACCCTTACATCATCAGGCTGCCTGAAAGCAATGTCAGAAATGGATTCTGAAAGGAAAATGATTTTGTTTTTTGAACTGTCCCCGTCTTCAAAATCAACGGGTTGACCCAAAAAATTATCCGGAAAATTGACAGTTCTTATCAGCCCTTTCAAATACGCGTCGCAGGTATACGCACTAACCTGGGTCTGGTTAAACTTACGCTGCTTGATGGCATTGCGGATGATTTCATAGGCAGGATCCTCCCCTCCTGCTTTAACTTTAACCTCAGTAAGGGTAAGCGTTGTGTTCTTCATGATAAAGGTCAATCGCATTTCATCACCATCAACCAACGTATCAATGGCTATGGTTTCATAACCAACATGCTGAACCACAAAATGATATTTTCCTTTTGGCAATGCCAAGAAAAACTTGCCCTGGTCATTGGACAAAACTGTCTGTTTGCTCTCTTTTACTGTGATATAACAAAAGCCTAATGGATTGTTGGACTGGTCAACAACAAGTCCATTGATTTTTGTGGCATGGGCATTGGTACAAAAAAATAACAATGAGATCAATACCACAAAATATTTGCTGTTCTTCATTCAGGTAATTCTTGTCTGTTTTTATTTCTTAAAAAGATTGAGCAGAGAACGCGCAGTACTGGCTGACAATCCGGATGTCAATCCACCAATCAGTGCAGTGATGAGGATGATGAGATAAGGTGAACTGTTCTTGACCACCAACATGGAAATTCGTTTTGCAAGGATATGGTCATTCGAAACGCTGATGAATAGCGCCATCAATCCCCAAAGCAGGAAAACACCGGTGAATGCAGATAAAAAAGACAAACCCCAATGTTGAGGAATGAAAAATCCAGTGAGCATTCCTGCAAAAACGATGGTCCACCAGGGAAAATAAAGCCCAAGTCCAAACGCCAATGCCGCAGTAATGATAGCAGAAACAATAAATTTCATGATGTTTTATTTATTTGGATGCGAAACTCATTTTCCATTTGCATTTCTTGCCTTCAATGGCTGCAGACTCCATGAACCAAAGTTTATAATACATTCCTTTGGCCCAATGAGAAATGAAATTATCATAGAACTTGCTGCCTGGGTTGCCACTCTGCCCACCTGGATAAACACCATAAGCATTCGTGGGACTGGTCATTTCCACCACCATGCGCCAACTTGGGCCATGGTCATGCTGTGAAGCATTGATGATTCCGTTGCCACCCCCATTCATCAAACCCTCTCTGGCAAAAGCCATGGCATTGGTCTTGAGCAAATGATAAACAGTGGTGTTTTTGTATTTGGCCCATTCAAGCTTGTTTTCTTTCTCTAGTGAGGCCAATTTTTTAGCCGCTTTTTTAAGTGCAACAGTGACCATTTGGTACAGGTCTTCTTTATCGGGCGTATTGATATTATCAATGAATTTAAAACTGCTGTCTCTTTGAAGGGCTTCAAGCAAAACAAATTTTTCAGGTTTAGCAAGCGGCATTTTATCCTGAACAAGGTCATCATTGAAAACTTCTGCATGCAGCGAGTCCCACCATGCAGTGAAGCATGTTGGAGCCTTTTCCGTTGCATCATTCATCAGGTTCCAGGATTCAACCAATGAAAGGTATTTTTTTTCAACAGCAGACAGCTGTTCTTTGATGGCATATTTGAGCAGAATGGGACGGGCATCTTCAGCAAAAACATTATAGTTATTGTTTTGAAGCAATTGCATATCCTGGGCCGTGATATAGTTCATCGAAGCCAGCTTCCGGTTGATGGCAATGGCCCTGTATACTTCATAGCTTCCTGGCATGAAGTATGGATAACTGGTATCAGCAGCCCTTTGGTTGGCACTGCTGAGGTACCCTTCAACAGGGTTATAAGCATGAGGATTTTCTTCATGGGGAATATATCCCTTCCACATGTAGCTGCTATCGGTTCCTGGCATAACAAAAAGCCCCTGGTCATTCCAACGCAATGGAAAACTGCCTTGCTGCCATAGGGCGATGTCTCCCGATTTGGAAGCAAAAATTATGTTTTGACCTGGCACATTAAAATGACGTATTGCTTCCAAATAATCTGAATAATTACCAGCACGGTTGAGCAAGAGCCACATTTTAAGAATATTGGACGTATCATGGGCAACCCATTTGAGGGCATATGCTTTTTCTGCAGTAAGATCTGTTTTGAAGCTTTTATCGTACATAACTGGTCCGAAAACAGAATAGGCAACGGTGTCCTCTACTGTTTTCGCATTTTTGATGCGAATCTGTTCTAGCCTTCTGGTTGTTGGTTTCCAGGAACTATCAAACCAGTATTCCTGTTTGTCTGCATTGCGAAATTGAATTTCATAGTAGTCTTTGACATCTCGACCAGCATTGGTAAAACCGAAGGATATACTATCATTGAAACCAATCACAACGCCAGGAAGACCAGGAAAAGAAACTCCATAGGCATTGAATGCAGGTGTTCTTAACTGGATTTCAAACCATATGGAAGGCAAGGTAAGACCCAAGTGCGGATCATTGCTGAGGATGGGCTTACCACTTTGGGTCTTGTTTCCACATACGGCCCAACTGTTGCTGCCATTGGATGGATTGGGTTTGAAGTCTTCCACAAACTGGATAGTATCTGTTCTTTTGAAATAAAGAGAGTCCGCAGAAGCTGGAGGATTGAGTACTGCAAGGGGTTTATTATAAACAGTACCTTTTGCAATGACTGGATACAGGGAGTCTGGAATACTTGGATAGAGGATCCTGAAATTCTCCTCACCAAGCAATTTCAGGGCATTGGTGAACTCAAAATCCCTATCATAGCCGGCAAGTGTTTGGGTCATTTGCTTGGTAAAAAGTGCTGATTTCAGGTTTGTCCATTTTTCAGGCTGGTAACCCAAGAGTTTGTACTCTATGGGCAAGTCACTGGTTTTTAGTGAACTGATGTACGCATTGACACCAGCGGTATAGGCATCAATGGCTGAAATGGTTTGAGGATCGTTTTCCATGGCTGCCAATGCGTTCTCAGCTGCATAAACCATACCCATTCTGCGCTGATTCCGATCAAAATTAATGGCTTTTTCACCTACAATTTCACTGACCCTTCCTGCAGCGGCATGGGTTTGGAATTCCATCTGCCAAAGCCTGAATTTTGCATGCAAATAGCCCTGTACAAAATAGGCATCATTTTCTTGCTCTGCAAAAACATGTGGCACCAAGCGATCATCGAGGAAAACATCAACCTTGCCCTTAAGTGCATCAAAACGCAGTGAAGCGTTAAAATCAGCATCTACAGGTTCTGCATTCTGCCAGACACCCTCTTGAACACTTAAAAAACTTCCAAGTGGCAAGGGAAGTACTGATCTGGAGCCAAGTACGTATACAAATGCAGAATTTAGCAACAGGGAAACAAGAAAAATAAAATATTTCATGGCAGTAAATCTGTGTTAAAGTTAGTTACTATTCAACTGAAATGGTTGATTTCCTTGCTGAGGTCAATGGATGGAAACCTTGCAGCAAGGGACTGGGCAATATCTTTGTACTTGATCCTGAATTTCCGGTGTTCGACTGAATCTGGGTGAAGTGGTTTGTGTTGAAAAGCCATGTTCAACTGATCCAATTCTTTCATCACCTCTCTTGATCTTCCATTGATGGCGGCAGCACAAAATTTTTCCCACACATAGCGGGTAGCCAGATAATTGGGATGAACCATGTCTTCAGCATAAAACCGATAATCCCGAAGGTCATCTATCACCAGTTCATAGGAGGGAAAATAATGAAGATGCTCCTGTTGGCGGGTTAATTTGTCTACAGCATGAATAAGAACCGACTTGCTTCGGTTGTTTTCAACAAAACCATCCCTGAGATGCCGTACTGGGCTTATAGTGAATATAATATTGAGGTTATGGTTAAACTGTTTTATCTGTGTGATGATCTTGTTATAGGTTGAGACAATCTCTTCAGGATCAAGCATTCTTTTTGTAAAATGAGATGATGGGATTTTATGGCAGTTGGCTACAACCTGCGGGCCCTGCAATTCATATACATACGCTGATCCAAGGGTAACAATCAACCATTGTGCATGCTTCAAAAAGGAATGTGCCGAACTGATTGTTTCATTCATGCGTTCAAGACTCTCTTCCTGGCTGGTGCAGCTGAGGCTTGAGTGAAAGTCCCAATGATTCCAAAGTCCATTTTGTTCGAACAACTCGTTGGAGGAAATATGTTTTTTTTCAACATACCTGCTCAGGGCATTCGCAATACTTACAGGATTGAAAAGAACGCCATGGGGATTTTGTACAGCAGAAAATTTAGATGCAACAAGATAATTGTACACGTGCTCGGTAAAACAAGAACCAACAAGCATGATGTTGTCGTCCAGGTCAATTTTCTGGCTCAATGAAGGTGGATCAAATTCCAGGCGAAAATCCATTTCAGTATGTTTTATAATGAAAAACCCATGCGTTGTTTACTGGCTTCAAACAAAATAATACCTGTGGCTATACCAACATTGAAAGAATCAAAACTTCCTTGCATGGGAATGGTAAACTGAAAGTCTGCGGCTTTTGTTATAAATGGCTGTATGCCTTTGTCCTCGCTGCCCATTACAATACAAGCAGGTTGTTTGAAATCAGCATTGAAAACCTTGAGACCTGATTTCATTTCTGCGGTAAATATCTTGATATCATTCACATGCAACGTATCAATTGCTTTGAGCAAACTATTGACACGGCATACAATAATACGCTGAAGTGCGCCAGCTGATGATTTCATGGCTTCCTCATTGATGGCACCAATTCCTTTGTCTGGAATGATCATGATCTGTGCGCCACAACACAATGCAGTTCTTGCAATGGCACCAATGTTGCGTACATCAGTGATGCCATCAAGCATTACAAACAGGGGTACTTCCCCCCTTTGAAGAACATTGTCAATTGATTCCTGTAAATCATGAAATGATATGATGCTGTTGACCCCAATAACACCCTGGTGGTTGGCCCTGGTCATGGAATGCAATTTTTCAATCGGTACAGCATTGATGGGAATTTGCAGTTTTAGTGCCAATTGTTTGATTTCATCAATACCTTCCCCACCAATATTCTTTTGTAAAAAAATTCTTTCAAGCTGTGCGCCGTCCCTTAAAGCTTCTAACACAGGCTGGCGGCCAATGATATTGGAGGAAGGTTTGTTTGTTTCATTTCTCATTTTCCAACAATTTGATCTTCATTTTAAATATAGCCGCAACGGTTATTGAATCCGTGATCTTACCATCAAGAACCATCTGGTATGCTTCAGTGAGGTGAATTTTTGAAACGCTCAATTCCTCTGTTTCCTCTGGGTCTGGCTCACCTTGCTCTAAGTCAGTTGCAAGATAAACAATTGCCCTCTCATCAGTAACGGAGTTAGACAGATCCATTTCAAACATTTTCTCCCAGTTTTTTGCCTGGAGCCCAGTTTCTTCTTTTAGTTCACGTTTGGCAGAATCCAGTGGATCAATGCCAATTGGACCACCACCTTCAGGTATTTCAAGGCTGTACTTGCCGGTAACGTACCGGTATTGACCAACCATGTATATATTACCCTCTCGGTCCATGGGTATAACCCCAATGGCAAGGTTCTTGAAATGTACAATACCATAAATACCTTTATTCCCAGCAGGATTGATTACCTGGTCTTCTGTAACAGAAATCCATGGATTATCGTATTGATGAGTTGTTCCGAGTTTGATCCAGTTGTTGTCCATAGGTGCTGATAATGAATAAACCCTCCATGAAGGAGGGTTTACAATATTGAAATAATTGTCAATTATTTGATTTTGAATGCTGCCTTTACCTTTTCAACAAAATCAAGTTTTTCCCAAGTAAACAATTCAACTTTCATGGCTTTTTGCTTGCCAGCACCGCCAGGAATATCGAAGTATTTGGTAATAACTTCATTTGTTCTACCCATATGGCCATAAGCAGCAGTTTCTTGATAAATTGGATTGCGTAGTTTTAACCTGGTTTCGATTGCGTAGGGACGCATATCAAATAATTTTTCAACTTTAGAAGCAATTTGACCATCTGTAAGCTTCACTTTAGCTGTGCCATAAGTATCTACAAAAATACCCATTGGCTTTGCAACGCCAATTGCATAGGAAACCTGGACAAGTATTTCATCAGCAACACCTGCCGCTACCATATTTTTGGCTATATGGCGTGCAGCATAAGCAGCACTCCTGTCCACTTTGGAAGGATCTTTTCCGCTGAATGCACCACCACCATGAGCACCTTTCCCACCATAAGTATCTACAATAATTTTTCTACCTGTCAATCCAGTATCGCCGTGTGGTCCGCCAATGACGAATTTTCCGGTAGGATTGATATGGTAAGTGATGTTATTGAACAGTTTCTGAACGTCTTTTTTGCATTTTGCTTTCACGCGGGGAATGACAATGTTGATGATATCATGTTTGATGGTATCCAACATTTTCTTATCGCTTTTCGAAAAATCATCGTGTTGGGTAGATACAACTATGGCATCGATCCTGAGTGGTTTGTCATTGTCGTCATATTCTATGGTAACCTGGCTTTTTGCATCAGGACGCAAATAAGGCATTTTAGTTTTTTTCTCTCTTCTGATTTCAGCCAACTCAATGAGAATCTTGTGGGCAAGATCCAATGCCAAAGGCATGAGGTTTTCTGTTTCGTTGGTTGCGTAACCAAACATCATTCCCTGATCACCAGCACCTTGGTCTTCTTTCTTTGTCCTTTCTACGCCTCTATTGATGTCCGCAGATTGTTCATGGATGGCAGAAAGGATACCACATGAATTGGCTTCAAACATGTATTCACTTTTTGTATATCCAATCTTGGCAATGACGTCACGTGCAATTTTTTGTACGTCAAGCGTACAATTGGCCTTGACTTCTCCGGCAAGCACAACTTGACCAGTCGTTACCAATGTTTCACAGGCAACTTTGGCCATTGGGTCAAATGCAAGAAAATTATCAATCAGGGCGTCTGAAATCTGATCTGCTACTTTATCAGGATGTCCTTCGGAAACGCTCTCTGATGTAAAGAGGTATGGCATGATGTTGGTTTTATTTGTGCAAATATAATGTGAAAATCAAAGTTTAGAATAAACAACCCTGAATTTCATTTTTTTTGATGAATGGGATCCCCCACCGAGTACTACATTTCCTCTGCAGAGGTTGTTGAGTGCAAAGGTTATGAAAAGATCTTCATAACGAAGGCTGTATGGTGCAGTCAACCGCAACTGAAAATTGGGATTGTTTCTCGTGATGATACCCTGTAAATACCTGGTAAGGTTCATGTTGTAAGCAGACAAATACTGTCCAGAATTATCAGAAATGTATTTTCGCTGTCCACCAAATAGGATTGGTTCAAATTTACCATTTTGAAACCCATCAGAAAGGAAGGGGTAGTATTTTTTATTGGCAGAATCCAGCATCTCCGCATAAAGGAATTCTGGTGTTTGAAAGATAGTAGGGCGCCTGCCAGGAGTGGATACTTCTTGCATGGAAAGTTGCGCAAGGTGAATCATTACATTTCCCTTTTTTTGTTTGAATTCATCCAAACCAGGAATCTTAAGCATTGAATAGGTACCAGGGGCCGCTTGAAGATAGATAAGACTATCGCCTCTTGGTTTTGCGCCAAGATGACGCGATGCTTCACTCCCTGAATAGTTCCTAACAATTTGATTGGCTGATGATCCAGGAATACCATTGTCAAAAATGAAATTCTTAAAAGTAGTATCCGCAATTCCTGCTTTTACGTAGCGATAATAAATACGCAGTTGGGTAGCAGTATCACTCATGGCAAAACTCATGAGGGCATTGGCATTGCTGCCACTGGTCTGTGGAACCAATGCAAACCCTTTGAGGAATTCACGGTAGAGAGAATCAGATTTATAAGGACTTTGTCCAGTGGTGTCAAAAGAAAGAAAAGCCCTTGCAAAGGAATTGTTGAGCTTGATGCGCAACTGGTTGTTGAGGCTTTGACGGAAAAGAAAAAGGGAGTCATTCAAGACAGATGGAGCAAAAGTTTTTGACCCAATCAATTCTCCATATTGAACTGACTTGTTGGTAAAATAGGCTGAATCTGGTTTCAATTTTTCTGAAATGCGGTGGACATTGATGGTTTGGAGCGCATTGGTATCTCCAAAAGTATTGGTCCATCGCAAACAGAGTACTGCAGAATCAAGATAAAGACTGTCAGCGACATTCTCAAAATACAAGGGATAATTGGATGGTTTTAATTCCATAAAAATGGAAGCAGTGGTTTTTCCAAACTGGGGGTCATTGGCTATATGTCCCAGTATAAATTGACCAGCATTTCCATTGATATCCCTGCCTAACCGGGGAACGAGTGAATCCGGTGTTGTAAATGTAGAGCCAACCACTTCAAAACTGGTGTCAAACGTGATGATATTGTCAATGGCTGGAAGCAGTCCAGCGCCAATATCTGTACCCTTTATTTTGGTACAATTCGAAAAAAAAGCGATTAAAAAAACAAAAACCAGGCCTTTCAACAAACTTCGATATCTCACTTAATATAATTTAACGATTCCTGAATGATTAATTACTTGTTTGCAAGGTCGCCATACAATTGTAAATACTCTGTTAAATCAGAGTCTTGGTTGTAAGGAATTACTTTCTTGCCTTTGACTTTCGAAAACTGAGTTATCAAATCCTTTTCTACTTCCCCATCGCCAAATGAAATGGCATCAGCATAAGTAGCAGCTCCATTGAATATTGCTGTGTTGTCGATGTTTTTATATGGATCAAGGTCTTTTTCTTTGATGCCAACATTGATCATGCTTAATTTAAGGAAATCATCACTCAACTTTTCAGCGAAGGTATTCTGACCAATGGTGAATAATACTTTGCTATTGCTGAATACGGGTTCTTTTTTATAGGCGGTTTTCAAAAAAAGTGGTATCAGGCCCGTCATCCAGCCACTGCAATGGATGATGTCTGGAGGCCAGCCAAATTTTTTAACTGTTTCAAGGGCTCCTTTGCAGAAAAAAATGGAACGAATACCATTGTCATCGTACCATTTTTCATTTTCATCCTGGAAAACAAATTTACGCTTGAACATATCCTCATTATCCAAAAAATAAACCTGGAGCCGGGCGTTAGGAAGGGAAGCAACCTTGATTTGGAGCGGATAATCATCGTTTTCAATAGAAATGTTGATCCCAGAAAGCCTGACAACCTCATGCAGACGATGTCTTCTTTCGTTGATTGTTCCAAATTTAGGCATGATGCACCTTACTTCATAGCCAGTGTCATTGGCTTTAATCGCAAGTTTATTTACGATTTCCGAGAACTCCGTGAGTTCAAGGTAAGGAGACATCTCGTTGGCTATAAAGAGAATTCTTTTTTTGCTTACCATTTGTTTGGGTTGATGAAGCGGACGAAATTCAATGCAAAAATAAGAAATTTTATCGGATTTGCCTGCCGATAGCCATTGTGGGTCCTTTTGGGCTCAATATTTGACAAAGATTTACATTTTCTCCAATCAAGCATTTGGTTAACTTTACCATTCAAATACAATTGATGTACATCAAAAGGATCAAAACCATATTGCAGTTCATCCTTTTCCTTTCATTGGGCGTTTTTCTGATTTGGTTCTCTACAAAATCATTTACGGCAAATGAAATTGACAAAGTCAAACAATTGGTGTTCAATGCTAAACCAATTATTATTCTTCCTTGCATCTTCATCATGGTACTCAGTCATTATATCAGGGCCATCAGGTGGAAAATGTTGATTAAGCCATTGGGTAAAAGCCCTCGCACCGTAAATGTTTTTCTTGCTGTACTAACAGGATTTTTCTTTAATCTGCTGTTTCCCCGGTTGGGAGAAGTAATGAAATGCACCCTTTTGGGCAAATACGAAAAGATTCCAGTAGACAAACTGATTGGGACAATGGTTGCGGAAAGGGTTTTGGACCTGATTTGCCTTGTTTTAGTCATCTTGCTTGCCATTTCAACACAAATTGATCTTGTTGGTGGATATGCAAATGAGCTTTTAGATCAAATTTTATCTAAAATCAATACATCACCAACAGCCATTTTGTTTTTTATTATACTATTGTTGTCTTTCGCGGCCATTGTTTACCTGTTTTATATCAAGGCCCGGCATTCCTCGTTCCTTTTAAAAATAAACAATTGGATCAAAGGAATAATTGAAGGCCTGATCAGTGTCAGGAAGGTTGAAAACAAGTTCATGTTCATTGTACATACAGTGGCCATTTGGTTTCTTTACCTTGCCAGCATCAGGGTTGGTTTTTATGCCATGCAAGACCTTGTTCTACTTGGATGGGTTCCCTCCCTTACCATCCTGACCTTTGGGAGTTTTGCCATGATTGCAACCCAAGGGGGTATTGGCGCGTATCAATTTGCCGTTCAAAAAACATTGTTGCTCTATGGCGTAAAAGAAGTCTCAGGACTTGCTTTTGGTTGGCTCCTCTGGTCAGTTCAAACAGTCATGTTTTTCATTACTGGTCCTATTTCACTTTTACTGCTTTTTATCCTCAATAAAAAATCCACAAGAAGTAATTTAAATAATTAATATTCAATGTTTTATATGAAAAATATCAAATTCTTCCCTTTCGTCCTCATCTTCATTTTCAGTTACTCTTTCGTTGGAGCACAATCACTCAATGAAAAACCGGATGCCTATAAAAAAGGGTGGCATTTGGAAGATCATCTGTCGACTGGTATTTATGGCATTTCATTGGAGAGAGCCTACGTTGAATTCTTGACTGGTAAGTCACCCAAAAAGAGGGTTATTGTAGCCGTCATTGATTCAGGCATAGATACTGCTCATGAAGATCTAAAACCAATACTATGGCAAAACAGTAAGGAAATCCCTGGCAATGGCATTGATGACGACAAAAACGGTTACATCGACGACATCCATGGATGGAATTTTATCGGAGGGAAAGATGGTAGAAACGTAGGCAAAGACAGCTACGAGGCGGTAAGGGTTTACTATAGATTCAAACCTGAATTTGGCAATGGCAATATTGACGAAAACAGCCTTTTAGGGGAGAAAAAAATGCAGTATCAATTGTACTTGAAAGCAAAGACCCAAATTGAAGCACAAGCGAAGGAAGCAGGAATGTATGTTATGATCCTCAAGGATTTGGTTGCAAAAATTCCTTCTGCAGACAGCATATTAAAATCATCCCTGGGCAAGGAAAGGTATACAGGTGATGAACTTCAGGATTTCAAACCTTCAGAAGCTTCAGTGATCAAAGCGAAATCTGTTTTATTGGGTTTTTTCCAGCAAACCAGGCAAATGGAAAACAACAATGTCAGCTTGATCGCTGATTTGATACAATTTTATGAAGGAGAAAAATCCAAGGTAGATGCGGTAGAAAAAGAACCTACTAGGTATAGGCAGGATGTTGTTAAAGACAATTACGACGACATCAATGATCGATTTTATGGCAACAATGATCTTATGGGTTCAGATGCTTCCCATGGCACCCATGTTGCAGGAATCATTGGTGCGTCAAGGCAAAATAAAATTGGTATCAATGGGGTAGCCAACCATGTTGAAATCATGACCATTCGTGCAGTTCCAGATGGTGATGAACACGACAAGGATATCGCCAATGCCATCCGCTATGCTGTAGACAATGGTGCTTGGGTGGTCAACATGAGCTTTGGCAAAAGTTTCTCACCCGAGAAAAAATGGGTTGATGAAGCTGTAAAATATGCGGAATCAAAAGGAGTCCTTTTGGTGCATGCAGCGGGCAATGACGCCAAAAACATTGATACTGAGGATAATTTCCCGTCGCGCAATTTTGAAAATGACACCCTCAAGGTTTTTACCAATTGGATAAATGTTGGGGCCAGTGGTGCAACAGACACAGACTTGGCTGCTTCTTTTTCCAATTATGGCAAAAGAGAGGTCAATGTTTTTGCTCCAGGAGTGAAGATTTATTCATCCATCCCAGGCGGAAATACCTATGGAGACAAGGATGGAACCAGCATGGCATCCCCAGTCGTTGCCGGTTTGGCTGCCCTTATCCTCTCCTATTATCCTGATTTATCAGTACAACAGGTAAAGCAAATCATTGAACAATCTGCGATGAAGCCATCCACCACCAGCTTCACAAAACCTGGCACAGAAGATGAAAAAACAAATTTGAATCAGCTTTCCATAACAGGAGGAATTGTCAATGCATTGGATGCCCTTAAATTGGCATCTACCACCAAAGGAGAAAGAAAAACTGCAGAAGGAAGCACAGAAAAAACGATCAAGAAATCGAAAAAAAAGTAACATGTATCCAGCCAATTCTGCCATCAGGCACCCTGCCTTTTTCAACCGGTATGTTGAACAGGTTGAGCCAGGTAAAATCAGTGGTTTGCTGGAAACTTCAGTCAACTTGCTTGAACAGGATTTAAGCATCATCTCTGCCATTGACAGCAGATTTGCATATGCTCCAGGTAAATGGAGCATCAATACCCTGATAAGGCATTGCATTGATGCAGAAATGATTTTTGCGTTCAGGGCCTTATCCATTGCAAGACTTGATCCTCATCCAATCAGAAGTTTTGAAGAAAACCAATATGCGGTTGAGGCCGAAAAAGAATACGATTTACACATGCTGGTTCAGGAATTCATTCATGTAAGAAAGGCCACTGCCCTGCTTTACAAAGGCTTTGATGAAGATTGGCTGAACCGTACTGGTATAACCGACAATGGAGAGCAAATAAGTTTGCTCTCCATTGGTTATATTGTTATTGGTCACTGGTTACACCACAGAAAAATACTGAAAACAAGGTATGGCGTTGACTTCTGATGATTAATTTCCTTTGACAAGAACAACCTGCCTAATCATGTCAGAGATGACTTGACAGGTCTCGTTGATATAGATGTCTTTTGAAAGGTTGCCAATCCATTGTTTGCGCCTTTCAAGTTTATCATTGTCTGCAGAAAGTTTTTTCTCATCCAACTCCAGCATTTTTACTTCCATAACCTTGGTTGTTTTGTTCATTTCTTCAATTTTTTTGAACGATTCCCTGAGGCTTTTCTGCTCTTCTCGGTACTTGATCAGCTGAAGTGAATAAACACGCTGACTGGCTGTTTCCATGAGGCTCGAAGATTCCTTGATGGCATTAAAAGTTGGATTTGCAGCAACCCTTGTAGCACTGGTCTTTTTTACATAATCCATGTCATACCCTGGAGAAATACGGTTATAAAAAGCCCTGGGGATTTCATCCCATGGCAATGCATCAGGATTGTCTTTTTCCCTGTATTTGAGCGATTCATACTGGTCAGGAAGAATGATATTGGGGGTTACACCCTTGAGTTGTGTAGACCCGCCATTGATGCGGTAAAATTTCTGCAAAGTCAATTTTATGGTGCCGATATCCGTGGCCTCTTTGTTGAAAAGACCAGTGCTGGGTTCCAATCCAATATTCCTTTGAACAGTGCCTTTTCCATAGGTAGAAGTACTGCCAATGACAATTCCACGACCATAATCCTGAATAGCAGCTGCAAAGATTTCAGAAGCCGAGGCAGAAAATTCGTTGACCATCACGGCCAAAGGTCCGTCGTACAATACAGAACGATCCCTGTCTCTGAGTACCTGAGGATTACCTTCTCTGTCCTTGACCTGCACAATGGGCCCATCTGGTATAAAAAAACCTACCATCTGTACAACGTCATACAAAGAGCCTCCTCCATTGTTCCTGAGGTCCATGATGATTCCATCAACAGCTTGTTCCTTCAGTTTGATGATTTCCTTGGCCACATCCTGAGAACATTTTGGACCATTGGGCCTTTCCCAATCTGCGTAAAATTCTGGGAGGAATATGTATCCAATCTTTTTTCCACCTTCAATGATCACAGCACTTTTGGCGTATGTTTCATCCAAAACCACTTCATCCCTGATCATTGAAATGATCTTTATCGTTCCATCCGCTTTTTTAATCGTTAGCCTGACTTCGGTACCTTTTTTACCCCTGATCAGCTTTACAGCATCTTCCGTTTCAAACCCTGTGAGATCTGTAGGCTCTTCAGCTGCCTGACCAACTTTCAATACCTGATCGCCAACTGCCAACTGTTGAGACTTTGACGCTGGAAGCCCTGCCACAATGGTAGCAATCCTGATGGCACCACCTTCATCATTGCGCAGTGATGCGCCAATGCCATAAAACCTTCCACTCATTTGTTCATCAAATGATCTTTTTTCCAATGGAGGAAAGAATGTGGTATGAGGATCCATAAAATTGGTAATCACGTTGACCAGCATGTCAAATCTTTCGTCTGGCTTTGTTTTGATAATGATTCTATCAAAATTTCTTGTCATGGTCAGCTTCACTTTTGCCCTGGCATCTTTTTCCAGTTCGGCATCTACCTTATAGGCACTATCGCCCTTTTTCATTGTATTGCGTTGATCCATCAGATCAGACAGGCGTTCAAGGGTCAGGAATTTCAATCTTTTTCTCCATGCGTCTTTTCTTGCGGATTCATTCTTGGGATAATCCAGCTTCTCTGCTTCTAAAACAATGGACTCAACTGCAGTAAACTGAAAGGGCGTCTGCAGCAATTCAGGGTAATATGCGGCTACTTCTTTGGTCCGTTTTGAATAAATCTGATCAACTGCATAAAAGTAAGCGATGGGTGCTCCATGCAATTCGTCATCAATGGTGGTTTCAAATTTTTTCAGTTCCTTGAGGTCTGACTGCAGAAAGATATTCTTGTCCGGATCAAGGGCTTCCAGGTATTTTTTGTGAATATTCTGAGAGAAAACATCATCTACTTTCTTTGGACTATAATGTGCTGCTTCAAGCATGTCTGTTACCTGCTGAAAAATCAGCTGGTACTTATCTGGGGGATTACCAATTCCTGAGGAATTGAAGGTAATCAGCAAACCGGCCAACACAAGAACGATCACAACGGGTAAGGACTTTTTACTGAGCATAAATTGTAAAAATTTAGATGACATAGTCAAAATTAACCCTTTCATGAACTTTAGGGTCTTTTTTGTGACGAATGGAGCCTAAAAGTTATGTTAAGAAAGCATAAAACGACAGAAATGACGAAAAAACAAAAGGGTATTCTTTCTACTTGAAGAATACCCTTGAGAAGAAGGGAGGATGATGGGTCTCGAACCCACGACCTTCTGAACCACAATCAGATGCTCTAACCTACTGAGCTA
>CAILKQ010000006.1 GCA_903834825.1 uncultured bacterium
GAAGGTTGTTTTGCTTTTGATACGGTGAAAGTGAAGGTATACAAGACACCTCCTGAAATATTTGTACCAACCGCATTTACACCGAATGACGATGGGCTGAACGACAGGCTGATACCGATTCCTGTGGGGATTGCAAAGATTATTTACTTCAAGGTGTACAACCGGTATGGCGAGCTGGTGTTCAGCACAGAAGAAATAGGCAGGGGTTGGAATGGTGTGTACAAGGGCCGCGACCAGGGCAATGAATCCTTTGTCTGGCATGCGCTGGGTGTGGATTATCTGGGCAGTCCGGTGTTCAGAAAAGGGGAGTCAACCCTGATCAGGTAAATGGTCTACAAGAAGGGGTTTGACAGCACTCAAAAAATTCTTATTGCGCCAGCGAAATCCTGATCTGCACTCCTCCTCTTGTATTGACAGATGGTGCCGAGTTGGATACATAAGGATTCAACCTTCTCTGGTCAAAATAGAGTTGGATATTGACCCTGTTGCTCAATACATAATCGATCGTGGGCCGAATGCTCACAACCCTTTGTCCGCCGGTGGCAAATGCATTGGATTGGTCCAGCCTTGAGTTGGAGTTGACATCATCCCGTATGCTGAAGTCCATTGCAAAAGTAATGTCATTGTCGAGCTTGCTGCTGGCATCCCCTTTTCCAATTTTCACCTTGAAAGGCAATGGGAATCCACGTTTTCTCCACCGCATGCCAAAGGTAATTTCAGTAGAGTGTACCTCACTCAATTGAAAGTCAACAAGGCTCATGCTGAGCTGCCTTGATTTCCTGAATTCAAATCTTCCAGACAGTTGACCTGGCGTTGAAAAATCAATGCCAATCAAAGGCGCAAACTGTTCAGATATCAAGAGGTTGGGAACAAGGAAATAAGGGATATAATTGCCTGAAACGGTATCAATGAAGGAGGGGAACCCATACAACAAAGTATCCTGGAACAAGAGTGCTGAATTGAAACTGTTCATGCTCAGCGTTGAGTTGTAGCCATGGGTAATGGTAAAATTGCTCAGGTATTGTTGGAGCGACTCTATCCTGCTCAAACCACTGTAAGTCAATCTCCAATTGGGTTTGGGCATATAACCTTTGAACGGATTTGTTTTTACTGAACCATTCTCCCCCGTATTCAACAAAGAAATGGCATTGGGGTCCTTGTTGGTATAGGCCGCAAGAAATGCAGGAACAATTACATCTTGCGCATACCTTCCATATCCTTTGTAATAACCATCCGTCCCTGCTGTTTTGCTGTATGGATTTTTCTCTCCCAATCTTTTTGAAAGGACAATTCTGTTGCTTTCAAATTTCTTGAAGGTTTCACTGGTATTGTTGGGGTCAAATTTGGCAAAAAGCGTTTGGAATGAAATGTAGCTGATGCTGAAACCTCCGCCGGAGTAGGGGCTCAAGGAATTGAACTGTCCTGTACCAACCGTATCCTTGAAAAGGGTAGAGTAGTTTTTAGAAAGGTTTCTGTCGAGGTTCAGGTCTACGAGGAAATCCCTGAAAGGCTCTACCTGTGCAGTTACGTTGAGTTTTTGCTCATAGTTCTGCAAGAAAAGGTTGTTGAGCATCGGGTCTTTTGTGATCAGTCCTTTTTGGGCAATGTCTTGCAGCCAGGCCTGATCGGGTTGTTTGCCCATGGTGAAACCGATGCCAGGAGACATGCTGCTGAAATTCTGGCCAAAGAAACGGGTACTATCGGTATAGCCAGGAAGGAAGGTGGTACCACCCTCATTATAGGTTGCTCCAATCCTTTTGACCGCAGTAAGTACCTTCAAGGCTGATTTGACTGGTCCAGACAGTGCAGTGACAGCCTTTGTTTTTTGAGGCACATTGAGATCGGCAATTCTTTTTTCCAATTTCTCTACCGCTAATTTGTTGGCAGCGCTATCTTTTTCAGATGGACTTTTCTTTTTCTTGAACCGTGCAGCAAGCTTGCTGAGTTTGGTTTTGAATTTCTTGATACGGGCCTGGTTTTTCTTGCTCACCTCCATTGTCTCTGTTGGAGCAAGGTCCGGAGTATTGTTGTCGTCAAGCTTTCTGAGCGTTTTTGATTTTGAATACAACTGTGTCATGTTCAATTCTGCAGTAGCACCGGTTTGCCCACTGTTCTGAATGGTATTTCCTAAACTGACGGCCAGTCTTGACGCGCCCACCCAATTGTAGTTGCTGCGGTAGGCAAGGTTTAGTGTTGTCCAGTCCAGCAGTGGAATCATGGTGGTTGGCAGGTTGTAGGTGATGTCTGTGTTCTGGGTGTAGATGGTGTTCCGTCCACCTTTCATGAAATTGCGCACCAGTGAATCGCGTTTGCTTTTTGAATCTATTCTTCCAATGGGCTCATCGATCCTGGAATTGTTGATGGCCTTGAAGTCGAGGTTCAATGATTTTGTCAGGTCCCAACGCATGTTATAATTCCTGTCTACCACAAAATACTTGTCATATGTTTCAGGAATCTTGAATTTTCCACCGCCAACATTTCTTGGTCGGATGGCACCAAACTGCCTTCTGCTGTCCATCCTGATGCCAATCAAAGAAGGCATCGGATTGAAATTCACGTTGCGGACAAAATCAAGCCATGGGGTAGGTGCCTTGATCAGTTTTTTGAGGGGCTCAATGTATTTTGGTTGGGCACTGTAATTGTATCCCAGGCCACCCTGTGTTTTGCTCACTTCGTTGTTTTCAATCAGCGGATTGTGCTGTTGTGTTTCTGTAAATGAGTAGCTGAAATCGAAGTTGGAAATGCTCCAAAGACGTACTTTTTTATCCTGTGGTTGGGCGAAACGAACATTGGTGAAGTTGAAGGTTTTGATGCCTGTAAAATCAACGGCATCCGACTTGATGGAATCACGTTTGTCCTTGTAGATATTCAGTTTGTCTTTCAACGTGATGTCCTTATCATAAGGATCATATTGTGGTGAACTGATGGTTTGCGAGAAGTTGGCAAAAAATGGAATTTCCAATCCCAGCTTTTTGGGAAGCAGTTTCCCCAATTGAAGATTGGTTGAAAGATCGAATTGTTTGAGGTCATCACGGAACCTGTCGTTCACCCTTTGTTCCAATTGACCGAATCCGATGGTATGGATATTGGCCGACATGGAAACCGTACCCAGGTCTGCCAATTGCAGGTTCATCTGACCCACTGCGGCCCAACCACCTTTTTCATCCAGGCCAGACAGCCTCAGCTCATTGATCCAGACCTCAGCATTGACGGGCCTTCCACCGGTTGGATCTTTGGGGTTTTCCAATCCTGCAAGAATGCCTTTTACCTCTCCAAGGTTCGGGTTGCCCATGATAGAGAAGATTTTGCCATCGATGGTTTTCCTGTAAATGGCCGTGGGGTTTCCGGTATTGAGGTTGCGTTCGTTCTTGAGTTTGATCAGTGCTGTGATGTCAAAATTCAATTCATTTTCTGCTGGCCAAATCACTTTCTCATCTGTTGTTCCGAAGGGTGTTATTTTCAGTGGGTACTTGATCTCGTAGTAATTGTTGATATAGTCGTTGCCGATCCTAACCACTGCATACACCTCACCATCCCTGAGCCTGTTGTATTCTTTCAGGCTTTCCGCATGATAGAACATGGAGATGCGCTTGTACTGTCTCAAGTCATGGTTAAAAGATTTGAAAACAGCCCTTCCATCGCCTTCGTTGAGGTTGATCACATTGATGCTGAGCGCCTGTTCATTCTGGAGGATGTTGATGCCGCCATTGCTGAGTGTTTGTACACGCTCAATGCCCGGGGGCGTGCGGTAAGGGATGGGATCCCTGCGGTCGTTTTCTTCAATATTGACAGCGGACACATTGAACCTGGTGATGTTGCTGGACAGGTCAATGGTTTTGTAGGTTCCCATGGTATCCAGGTCATAAGCAAACCTTCTCCAGTTGTTTCTGACCAACTCCAATTTGGCAAAACGCAATACAACTGAGTCTGCAAAATCGGTAAGGAACATCCTGAAAAAGCGGATGGATTTGAAATCAGGAATCTCTCCCACCTTGCTGTTGTAGGCGGTGATGGGAACACGGAACTGGTACCAGATTTGGTTCTGTTTGGTGCCGTCGGCCAGTGTTACATTGACTGATTTTTTGTCTGCAATAAAGTTTTGACCTACCTGCATGATGGGGTCACCGCTGGGCTTCATGTCAATCCTGTACTGGAAATATTCTTCTGATTCGTTGAGGGTATTGTCGCGGTTCAGGTCTTCCCCATCAGGATACATGGTAAATGCTGAAGCAAAATTATCGCCAGCTTTTGCAATGGGGGAGTTGCCTTGTGGACTGTTGAAGTTTTTGTAACGGGATAAAATTCCTGCGTTCTGCGCATCATAGGTTTCGTCTCTGTAGTACTTAAAATTATCCGCGGAAGGATCGGTTTTTGCCTCGAGATATGCCTTTGATGTAACACCCAGTCTTGCAGCCATGTCGTTCAGGTACTGAACCCTGACCCTGCTCTCGGCAGAGTCTGTCAATCCATCCAATCCTATGTCCTGGAAAGGCCTGTCAGCAGGGTCATTGCTGAAGCCTTGGGTTACCTGAATAGGATTCAAAGGCGATCTTCCCCATGTGGAACTGGTCGTTGCTGAGGGGATGGTTGGCGTGGGCAAACCATTTTCATAAAACCTTCTTGAATCTTTGAGGATGTCTTCAGAAATATTCCCCAGGTTCAGGTAAAGGGATCCACCTACAGGATTGGTGCCCTTGATGAAGGGATCCAATACCCAGAATTCAACAAACTCAACATTGGCCGTTTCAAAATCAGTCTGGTCAATGCCCCGCATGATGCCACCCCAGCGTTTGTTGGGGTTCCTGAGCAGCCCCGTGTTTTCAATGTTCAGGGCATCGTAGTTGTAAGGGCCTCTTTCTTTTGGATAATAAGCAAGGTCAAACGTAACCATCTGGCTCTGTCCAAAATCAGGCGTCCTTCTCGGGAAGATCTCCTGTTGGCCTACGCTCCTTACGCGTGGGTCAGAAAGTTGCACCAGGTCATTCCTGATCGGGTTGTTTGCATTTCTTTTTTCCTGCAGGATGGGTTCAATATTGTACCAGGCCAGTTTGGCCCTGTTCTTTCCATAGTCAAGGTTATCATAGGCATTGGCCTCCGGAAACATCGTATTCCCGAAACGGTCTGTAGCCCCAAATGGAGTGGATGCCAGCGTCCAGCCTACGATAGGAAAACGAAGGTCAATGCTTGACTTGGTTCCCTCAAAATCATCCAGGTAAATCAATCCTTCACCACCTTTTCCAATTTGAGGAGCATGGCCCGGCGTCATCTTGGCAGCTTCAGCAGAGGCACTGATGGTGGATGTTCCATTGGCCTCATAAAACGGAAGTTTGCTCAACCATTTGTTTAGCCTTGGCAACTCACTGTTGTAGCTCATGTCGATGCCCGTCATGGTATTGCGAATCGGATCGGAGCCATATTCCATCTTGGTGAAAAAAGGCCTTTCACTCAACCTGACCGATGTTCCACCAATGGAAAATTTGTCGTTGAACAGGTAATCCCACCGCAGGCCCATGAAGGTCCTTTGCTGTACCCCAAAAGTGGCATTGTTCTCAAACTGAACATTGACGGGCAGTCCGGAGCTTTTGATGGCACTGTTGATAACGCGCAGGGTGCCAGACATATAGTCAATCGTATAGTCAATGTTTTCCTGCAGGGTTTGTCCACCTGCTGTTACCGTTACAGATCCCGGAGGGATGTTGAACGCATTCAGTGATATCTCGCCACTGGCTCCCCCAGATGATTTTGAGCTACCCCTGATCAGGAAACGGTTGAGGTTGGCATAGGTTTGTGCGATTGCCTTGATGGTATCGTACAGGGGATAGAAAAGGAATTTATCCCGCAGGGTTGGGTCGGTGGTGAACACATAATCCAGGTCGTGCCCGAAAGGCTCAAGCACAGGAAAGATGACCCGGCTCTGATAAGAATTGACGGTATAGCCTTCCACAAAATCAAATACCCCATCGGGTTGTGGATCGTTTTGGTTGTTCAGCCGGTCCAGGTTCATCAAAGTCAGCAAGGGAACACCCGCTTGGTCTCCCACCGGCAGGTAACGTTTTTCTCCAGCCCCAGGCTCTTGGTAGAGCACATTGAACTGAAAATCCTGTCTTTCCAATTGTCCGGATCCTACGGGATAGATGTTTTTCATCATCAGGTCCCAGATGGGTAAAGCCGTCCTTTGGGATGTGGCCTTCAACAATTTCAGGAAGAGTATTTTTTGCACACCACTGGTAGAATCTACAGGGATGTCCTGGGCAAATTCACCCACCTGGTATACTTTGCCATTCACCGTATACTGATAGGCAACGCCCAAAACCTCATCCGGCTGAAGCGTAACATTCAGGGAGACAAAACCCAGTTGCCTGTTGAAATAATATTGGGTGGTATCGAGTTTTCTGGCGAATGTTTTTTCAAAATCGCGGACAGGCTGAAGGCCGATGGTGTTGAGGTAACTCACAATCTGTGCTGGGTTTCTGCTGCCTGGGTTGTTGATGATCTTGGTGTACAAGTCATTGGTTCCGTTGGCAGGGAAAGTCAATCCTGGCCTGGGATTGATGACGGGAGGTTGTTGAAAGGGCTTGTCTTCTCCAAGGTCCATCAGGCCCACCACATCGCGGGCATTGGCGGTGGCACCATTTCTGTTGGTAACCCATACTTCAAGGCGCAACAACTGCACCTGAGAGTTGATCACCGGAAGGTTTTTCATGGCCTTGTTGTAATTCCTTCTGAAATGCTGTGCCAGCATAAAGTGCCTGTTCTCCTCGTATTCATCAGCCTTGAATTCGAAGGGCGTACTGCTTGAACCACCCTTGAATCCGGCAGATTGCCTTTGGGACCGTTGGCTGGCAAAGACGGTAGAAAGCCAAAGTTTCCCGAACTGCATCTGGGTTTTGATACCAAAAAGCTGTTGTGCTCCGGGGATCAAGGTTCCTTTTGAGGCAAAGGAAGTATTGCCCACTTCAATTTTTTTGAAAATATCTTCAGCCCCTCCGGAATAATCCAGTTTGAGCTGGTTTTCAAAATCAAAGGTGGAGAGGGTATTGTAGCTGATCGGAAATTTCATCTTGTCCCCGATATTGCCAATCACGTTCAGGTTGGCTGCCATGTCAAAGTCCAGGCCTCCATTCTTTCTGGCCCTTTCAGGCAGGGTGGGGTTCTTGATGTTCTGCCCCTGGTAGCCTGCAGTGATGTTCACTTCGCCCTGGGGTTTGATGTCAATTTTGCCTGTTCCAAACAAGCGGTTGAACAGGTCATCGCCCATGTTCAGCTTGGGCTTGACCAGTTTCCTGTTCAATAGGCTGGAAGTATTGGCACGTTTCTGGAAATAATCTGATTCGGCTTTGCGCGATTGGATGCGCATGTATTCTTCAAATGTAAGGGAGGTGGGCTTCCTGAAATATTTGCCCCCAACTTTTTCAACGATATAATATTCTTTGGTCTTGGGGTCGTAAACAATCGAATCACTGAAGTTGGATGGATCCCTCAGGTCAAAGGGGTTCTTGTTCTTTTGGCTCAATTTATCTCCCCTTCGGTCTTGGAGGGGATAGCGGAGCGTATCATTTTTGGGAAGACTGTCTTGCTGAAAGGAAAAAAGGCTTGCATGCCCAATGGCCATTGCATCCGCAGTGTGGTGCGCATACAGCAGGGTAGCCAACAAGGTTATCTTAAACGACAACTTTTTCAATTGGGAATGGTCTTTTTACCGCAGGTCAAATGAACTGAAGTGATTTTTTGATGATTGATTCCAGTACATTGTCTTCAGGGGCATTGGCTCTTGTCTTTTTTAGGGCGGCTTCAGCGGTATTTTTTTGAATTCCAAGGGCCATCAGTGCATTTAACGCATCATTTTCCAAACTATTGCGTACAAATCCTGGAGATGTACTTTCTACGCCCGCTTTTACCATTTTTTCACGCAGTTCAAGGATGAGTCTTTCTGCAGATTTCCTTCCAATCCCTTTTATTTTTTCCAGTGCACCGGTATTCCCAGAAGCAATGGCCGACCTCAACTCTGCCGGCTGCATGGAAGAAAGCATCATTCTGGCAGTGGAGGCGCCCACGCCGTTCACGTTGATCAACTGCACAAAAAGTTCTTTTTCTGCCAATTCGGCAAACCCAAACAGGGTATGTCCATCCTCCTTGATTTGCAGGTGGGTCAGCAGGGTGCCTTCCTTCAGATCCTGGATCTTGGAATAGGTGTTCAGGCTGATCTGCACTTCATATCCAACGCCGTGAACATCAATATTAATATACGATGGGGTTTTCAACACAAATGATCCTGTCAGGCTTGCTATCATGGTGCCGTAAAGTTAGTAAAATCCGCTCAGACAAGGCGCAACAGGCATGCGCTTTAGCATACTCTTGACAACATCATTCAAACAAATGATGATTGTCATGCTGTTGGCGCCTGACGTCCTTTATTTTCTTAAATTTGTGCTCCAAATCAACTACATGCAAAAAATCACAGCAGCAATTACGGCAGTTGGCGGATTCGTGCCAAAGGATGTTCTTACCAATGCCGACTTTGAAAAAATGGTGGATACCAATGACGAGTGGATCAAGTCCAGAACAGGCATCGAGGAAAGGCATATCCTGAAAGGAGAGGGACTGGCCACTTCAGACCTGGTGGTGCCTGCCGTGCAGGATCTTTGCAAAAGAAGGGGCATCGACCCCAACGAGATTGATTGCATGATCGTGGCCACCATCACACCCGATATGTTTTTCCCCAATACCGCCAATGTGGCCTGCGATAAACTGGGCATTAAGAATGCCTGGGGATTTGATGTACTTGCAGCATGTTCTGGCTTTTTGTACAGCCTTACCACCGGTGCCGCCCTTGTTGAAAGTGGACGGTACAAGAAAGTGGTGGTAGTGGGAGCAGATAAAATGAGTGCAATTACTGACTATACAGACAGGGCTACCTGTATTTTGTTTGGCGATGGTGCCGGTGCAGTATTGCTCGAGCCCGATACGGAAGGATACGGTGTGCTGGACAGCATTTTGAAAAGCGATGGAAGTGGTGGAAAATACCTCAACATGAAAGCCGGTGGTTCACTTCATCCTGCATCTGCTGAAACCGTTGCCAACAAGATGCACTATATGTTCCAAGATGGACAACCCGTTTTCAAGTTTGCAGTTACCGGCATGGCCGATGTGAGCTATGAGCTGATCCAACGCAACAACCTTACAGCAGATGATATTGCTTTTTTAGTACCCCACCAGGCCAACAAACGCATCATCGATGCCACTGCAAGGCGCATGGGAATATCAGATGAAAAAGTGTTGATGAACATCCAGCGCTATGGCAATACCACGGCTGCCACCATTCCACTCTGCATCTGGGATTACCAGGACAGGATGAAGAAAGGCGACAACATCGTCCTCGCCGCCTTCGGTGGCGGATTCACCTGGGGCGCTACCTGGGTGAAGTGGTTTATTTAAAATGTTGAAGAGGTTTAAGGGGTTGAAGGGGTTTAAGTTTTTCCTTCAACCCTTTCAACTTCTTCAAACCCTTCAACTTCTTCAACCCCTTCAACTCCTTCAACTAATTCAAAAAATGCCCCACCAATACAAAGGCTTCTCCTCCCTCGCCATCCATGCCGGTCATGTAAAAGACCCCATGTACGCACATCTTACCCCCATCTATGCCTCTTCTACTTATGTGTATGACGAGGCAGAGCAGGGGATGCGGAGGTTCTCCGGCAAGGAATCCGGTTATATTTATGCCCGCTGGGGAAACCCCACCATGAATGAAGCGGAGCAGAAGATTGCAGCCATGGAAACTTTTGGTATTGAAGTGGATGGCAAGCCTTTGGAATCCAAAGCCATTTTGCATGCATCCGGCATGGCCGCCATCAGCTCATTGTTTCTTGCAACCTTGAAACGGGGCGATAAGATTTTGACCCATTATTCACTGTACAGTGGTACACAGGATTTCATGAAATCCCTGCTTGAGCCATTGGAGGTTGAAGCCATCATCGTTGACCTGCGAGACCTTTCATTGGCAGAGCAATGCCTGAAAGAAGATCCTGCCATCAAACTTGTTTATCTTGAAACACCGGCCAATCCTACACTGCAATGTGTAGACCTTGCAGCACTCAGCAAGATGGCCAAACAATACGGCAAGCTGACCGCCTGCGACAACACATTTGCCACACCATACCTACAACAGCCCTTTCAGTTCGGGATTGATTTTGTAATACACTCCACCACCAAGTTTTTGAATGGCCATGGAACCGCTATTGGTGGGGTATTGGTGGGCACTGATCTCGCGTTTATGAACACCAGGGCCACCAAAACCCATCGTTTGTTGGGCGGCAACAGCAATGCATTTGATGCGTTTTTATTGACCAATGGCATGCGTACTTTGGAAGTGCGGATGCAACGCCATTGTGAGAACGCCATGAAAGTGGCTGAATTTTTAGATGCCCATCCTGCCATATCAAAAGTGAATTACAACGGACTCCCAGAACATCCTGATTTTGAGGTGTCCAACAGGCAAATGAAACACCCAGGCGCCATGATGAGTTTTGAACTCGAAGGGGGATTTGATGCAGGCGTGAAGTTCATGAACAAGCTCCAAATGTGCACCAGGACTGTGTCTCTGGGCACCTGCGATACCTTGCTCTCACATCCAGCTTCTATGTCGCACAGTTCCGTTCCCAGGGAAAACAGGCTTGAATATGGCATCACAGACGGCCTCATTCGTTTGAGTGTGGGCATTGAGAATATTGAAGATATTCTGGCTGATTTTGGGCAGGCACTTTAGAGCCTTTGGCGTTGAAGGGGTTGAACTTGCCAGCCAAAGGCTGGGAGGTTGAAGGTGTTTAATAATGATACCTACATTGGGCAATAATCATTACTCCTTGATCAATCTTGTAAACCATTCTGTGCTCTAGGTTGATTCTGCGTGATAACCATCCCGATAATGAATTTTTGAGTTGTTCTGGTTTTCCAATACCACCATTTGGAGCCCTGCTAATGTCTCTGATCAAATCATTTATTTTCCCAAGTATTTTCTTGTCTTTGTTCTGCCAATAGACATAATCCTCCCAACCATGCGGAGTAAACAATACATTCATTAAATGTCCAGTTTTTGCTCAATAGTTTGACCTGCTTGAAACTGTGAAATTGATTCCATTAATCTTTCCGCATTCTTAGGACTGCTCAATAGATAGAGGGTCTCCTCCATGCTGGTGTAATCTTCTTTTGACATCACCACCAATTCCTCCCCATGTTTGCGGGTGATGAAAAGGGGTTTGTGGGTTTTGATCACAGCATCGAGAAATGACTTCATGTGCTGCCTGAATTCGCTGTATGATGCTATTTCCATGAGGTAGTACTTGAGGATGAAATTAGAACAATTCTTCAATTGTACAAAATATTGTACTTGTAAAGCTTTGTAAAATCCCATGTACAGATTGCTGTTTTTTTAATTGCTATATTTTTTCAGCTGCTGAACGTACTCAATCTTTACATTATATTTTTCAGCGATTTGCTCCATGGATAGTGCATTGGCTTTGAGTGCATCCAATATAGCGAAAGTATTGTTCATGATTTGGTTTTTGCCTACCTCGATACCCTCTTTCTTACCTTTTTCCATCCCTTGTTCCATTCCTTCTCTTCTTGCCTCTGACATGTTTGTAACATATGACCGCATGTTATCGATATAGAGCTCATAACCCCGGATCTGCTCTGGAGTGAAGTTCTTGGTTTCCAATACTTCTATGGCTTCACTTATTTCATTGAAGCGGGAA
>CAILKQ010000007.1 GCA_903834825.1 uncultured bacterium
CATTGAACTGATTGGCCAGTGCATCATTGGCGAAATGTGTCCCATTGGGGTTTTTGTCAGACCACCAATCCTTCTTTGTGGTATTGAGCCTCACATCTCCAAAGACCGCATCATTTTCTGTTGGATTGTCTTTTGTTATGCCCATTACACCATGGAAAAAGACCATCAAGGAGAATTGCTTGTACTTGAAATTATTGGTCATTCCCCAAATGATGCGTGGATCAAGGTTTCCGAGGATAATCCTGTCTGACGCTGTATTGATGGTACCATCACCATCAGCATCCAATACCCTGACATAACCGGGTTTTGCACTTGCTTTTTGCACGGATGCTGCCACTTCTTCAGCAGACTTGAAAATACCATCATACTTCAAACCATAGATGACACGGATAGGCTTACCAATGAACCAACGGTTGCCCAGGTCATCCTTGCCATCACCATACAAATCAACAATCTTGTTGGTATTGTGTGATACATTCAAATTGGTAGACCAGGTGAAATTGTTCAACTTAACATTGACCGTATTTAAACTCAGCTCTATGCCTTTGTTGGCCGTCTTGCCGATGTTCTGCAATACACGGGTGAAACCCTGCACGGATGAGATATTCCTTTCCAACAACAAATCCTGGGTTCTTGAACTGTAATAATCCAATGAACCCTGAATCCTGTTGCTGAAAAATCCGAAATCAAGACCAAAGGTCAAAGACTTTGTTGACTCCCATCCCAATTGCTCATTGGCGAGTCTGTTGGGAACATACCCAGTGAGCAAATTGGCACCATTGAGATAACCCCTTGAACTGAGTGTTGCCAATGACTGGTAACTTGAAACAGCCTGGTTGCCATTCAATCCATAGGATGCCCTGAGCTTAAGGTTGTTGAGGTAGGTTTGGCCAGCAGCAAAAGCCTCATTGCCAATATTCCATGCCAATGCAAAGGATGGGAATACCCCATACTTGCTATTATCCCCGAAACCTGAATAACCATCACGGCGTGCAGTAACCGTCAAAAGGTATCTGCTGTCATATCCATAGTTCAACCGCGCCATCTGTGAGAGAATGGATTGGGCAAACTGTGCAGAGGAAGGAGTAAGCAACTTGGCAGTATTCATTTGATAATTGGTCAACACATCATTGGGGAAACCAATACCAACCAACTGATCCCTGTCAAAATCATTCCTTTGTCCACTGTAAAGCCCTGTAAAATTGACATTGTGCTTTCCAAAAACACGGCTATAGTTCAGGATGTTTTCAACGGTAAAATTCCTTTCTACTGAATTATAATTCACCGCTCTACCGCCATTTTCAAACCCTTCTTTTGTTTCAACCCCGTTGTATGTTTTGCGTTGGTTGTTGTCAAACTCAATGCCGGTATTGATCTTATAGGAAAGCCCCTTTATAAAAGGAAAATCTATTTTGAGGTTGTTGGAACTGAACACCCGGTAAGAGTTATCTCTGTTGGTGGCAAGCAAATCACCCAGCGGGTTGCCGGCCGTATTGTATTCAGGCCATGCATAAATGGTGGGCTTGCCATTGGCACCATATGCCGTGGTCAATGGGTTCATGTAATTGGCCCCGAAATCTCCGGAAAAAGTGGCAGGCAAACCACTCCTGTCCTGAAAAGAAAGTTGTGTAGAGGAGCCAAGCGATAACCATGAATTGACCTTTATGTCGATGCTGGGCTTTATGGAGTAGCGCTCAAACTTGTCTGCGATGGCAATGCCTTTCACACTGAGGTAAGTGGCCCCAAGATAAAAACTGATCTTGTCTGATCCTCCAGCAACACCAAGGCTGTGCTGAGATCTTGCACCAGTCTGCGTAGCGAGATCATACCAATCTACGGCTTTGCCTGCAGCATAAATTTCTTCTTCTGATGCGGTCATTGAATTGACAGGAATATTCAACCTTGACTTTTTGAATGCATAGAATTCCCCACCCGTCATCAATGCAGGTTTGTTGATGATGGTCTGAGTACCGTAGAATCCATCATAGGTGATGTTGAGCTTTCCTTTTTTACCCTGCTTGGATGTTACAATGATGACGCCATTGGCACCCCTCGATCCATAAATCGCAGCGGCAGAAGCATCCTTTAAAATTTCAATGGACTCAACATCTGATGGATTGATTTCAGAGATTCCACCGGTATAAGGAATACCATCCCAAATGATCAGTGGGCTGTTGCTTGCGCTGATGGAATTTCTTCCACGGATATCGATGGTCAGGTCATTGCCTTCGGCACCTCCGGAATTGCTATTGATCTGAAGTCCGGGAACAGAACCCTGAAGGGCCTGTGCTATATTGGTGTTGGGCAATTGCTGCAACCGCTCCTTGGGCACAGAAGCCACAGAACCGGTCACATCTTTCTTGCGCTGCGTTCCGTATCCCACCACGATGATTTCTTCCGCCTTCACATCGCCACGCTTGAGGGTAAGCGTCAATGCCATTTGTTTGGAAACTTTTACTTCAAGGTTTTCATACCCCACTGATGAAAAAACCAGTGTGCCCCCTTTTTCAGGTAACTCGATAGAAAAGCTCCCATCCATACCTGATGCCGTTCCCTTTCCTGTTCCTTTGAGCAAAATAGAAACATTTTGAAGGGGCTTTCCTTCTTCATCTGCTATTTTTCCGGTGACAGGGAATGGCGGTGGCGTTGCTGGAACATCATTCACAGGGCTCCCGGCTTCCTTGTTCTTGACAACGATATTGTTTCCAGAAATCACGTAGGTAAATGGTTGATTGAAGAACAACATGTTCAGCGCATCTTTTAGCTCAACACTGTTGAGTTCAAGATCGAGGGGTTTCATCCTTGCCAATTGTTCCTTGGCATAGATGAATCCATAACTGGATTGTCTTTCAATTTTTTTGAACGCTTGTTCTGCTGATGCATTTTTGAGGTTCAACGTGATTTTTTGGCTGAACCCTTTTGCACCGGCATGAAGGCATCCGAGAATAAAGAGAAATGCTGTTAGTTTCATGATCAACAGGTTTTTGAACAAGCGTCTGCCCTGGTATGGTGGGGGCAAACAAAGCGCGATTTTTTGCATAAATTGCATTCGTTTTGGTTTTAAATAAATTGACTTCCTCCGGTCGTTTATGATGAACAACTGAAACGCCTCCGCTCCGTCTGAATCACGGGGCGGTTTTGTTTTGTGTGCATTTTCTATTTCATGACTATGATTTTCTTTCCTTCAATCTTAAAATGGATGAGGTTCGTGAGTTCAAGCTTCTCCAGGAATGCAGAAACATTGACATCCCTTGAGATCTTGGCAACGAACTGATACGGTACCTCATCCCTGAATTCAACCTCCACATCATAATAGCGTTCAATCTGTTTCATGATCGATCTGATGTCTGAGCCACCAAAATAAAACTGTCCGTTTTTCCAGGCCAGAACCTCATCGGTATCTATATTTTCGTCGACAGAAAATACAGTCTTCGATACAGAAGCCTGTTGTCCAGGAACCAGCTGCTTGGTGATCTTCCCATTGCCAACATCCACCAATCCAGACAACAGTGTCACCTTGTTGCTGGCTTCATTTTCATAGGTATTTACATTAAAATGTGTACCCAGCACTTTGATCAGCAATTGATTGTGCTCAACAAAAAATGGCATGGCTTTATTTTCTGAAACCTCAAAATAGGCCTCCCCCATCATGGAAACCTTTCTTTCTTTTCCTACGAATGCAGTAGGATACGTAATAGAAGAAGCTGCATTCAACCAAACAAGGCTGCCATCCGAGAGCACAAGGCGGATCGGTTTGCTCCCTTTTGGCAAAGACAAAGTATTCATGGAGATGGCATCAACGGCAGCACCAGAATAAATGATTTCACCCCCTTCATTCCTGCTAATCTCAACGCCACCCTGCGTTGCAAGGGTTCCATTGACATTGCTGTCAAGATAAACTGTCGTACCATCTGCCAGCTTCAGGGTAGCCCTGGACTGGGTTGGAGGAGCGATATCATTGGATGGTTTGAGATTTGTATCGGCCAAACCCTTTTGATCGACCGAATTGGCGGTATACACAAAATATGTACTGAGCAATACACCAATCATGATGGCCGCCACAGCAATTTTCTTGAAATGAAATTTAATGAACGCAAAAGGCACCTTTTCAAGGCCAGACTTCAATTGATTTTCCTTGATACTGGAACGGATCTTGCCCCAGATTTTCTCCATGTCTGGCTCGTCTTGATCGGCTGCTAATTCATTGACAGAAAGTGTATCCCAATGCTCCCGCAGCCAATGCTTGATGAGCAAATCATTGGAAGGGTCCAATAACCAACGGATGATTTCCTCACGTTCAACAGGAGAGCACTGGTTCGAAAAGAACCTGTTAAGGCTTGTTTTGTTCATGGCATGCAATGGGTATGAACAATAATACGGAGAAAATAAACGATACCCCTAGTCTAATGAAAAATAAATACCAAGGTGATCAAGGCTCTCCCAAAATCAGCACGAGAAAAAAAGTTCTTGAGAAAGGCCAATGCAGCCGTCATCTGGCTTTCTACCGTTTTGATGGAGATGCCCAACTGTTCGGCAATCTGCCTGTTCGTCAATCCACCATGCCTGCTCAGCAAAAAGATCTCTTTCCTTTTTGGGGGGAGTGCCTGCAAAGCTTGCTGGTAGACTGATTCCAGCTGATGGTGGTTGAGCAATGCATCCGCACCCACTGTTGAAACAACGGAATCGGTGAGCAGGTCAACAGGGAACAAACTTTGCAACCGTTTAGGATTGGTCCGAAAATGGTCCATTACGGCCCTATAGGCAATGGTAAAAATAAATCCCTCAAAAGATTTTCTCGGATCAAGCAGGCCTCTTTTTTCCCAGATCCTCAAAAAAACATTTTGGGTGATGTCTTCTGCCACAACCCTGACTTTTACATAATGCAAAATGTACCGGTATACTTTTTTCCCGTACTGGTCAAAAATCTGCCTGAATGCGGCTTCATTGGCATCCCTCAATTGGATCATCAGGTCTTTGTCAAGTGGCATGGTTTGTTGAAATTTACTGAACAGACTTGAAAAATTCCCATGCATAACGATGCACATTGATGTCTCCAGGATAGTCGTGCTTGCCTCCAATCACCTTCAACAAAACCACTTCTTTTTTTCCGCCACTGTAACGGTATGCTTCAATGCGTTTCCCGTCTTTTGGATCAAGATCGGGCAGCAATGTTTTTGTTGGAGATCCTGTATATCCTGCTACATCTGCCCAATACTGCAAAGACCTTTCAGAAGAACGAACATTTCCGAAATTTCCACTTTTCAAGATGACTTCTCCGCCCATATAAGGGTTGGTCTTGTCTTCCGTACCATTCACAATCATCACATTCATGGGTGCACTGGAGGCGGAACAATCCAGGTTGTTGGTGTCTGGGAGGTTGGCCACAATCGCAGTGATGGCCTTGAATGCAGCAGGCATGGTCAATCCCAGTTTATAGGCCATGTGCCCGCCACCAGAGGTACCCACAGCAAAAACCTTTTCTCTGTCAATGCCGTATTTTTTCACAAAATAATTGATCATCCCCTGGAAAAAATCCTGCTCATTGATGTCTATGGCATTGGCTTCTGCAGGAGATTTTTTTCTGCACTCATTCCAGAAATTTTTATACCCTGAAGGGAAAACCGCTATCATTTTTTCCTGATCAGCAATCCCATCAAATTCAGGAACCTTTTTCATCATGCCCGGGCCAGAGCCACCAGAACCATGCATCACAAATACAAGACTGAACCCCTTTGATTTTATGTTGGGTTTCCTGAAATGAAAATTCCTCCAATACCCTTCAATCCTGATGGAATCGGCAACAATCTTTTTTTCTTTTTCAACCCTCCGTGTAAAATAATTTCCACCACTGCCGGAGGTGTCAATAACTCCCTTATTTGCTTGTGCAAAAGAAGCCATACCATTCAGCAAGAAAAAAAACAGGATAATGATGCGCATATCGTTGAATTGAAGTGAATTTATTTCTTCCACAATTTGAAATCATCCCAATAGATGTTGAGCGATTTTCCCTGCTGCTTCAAATAAGCAATCAGTTCCTTGGAGGTATACATTTTCATCGGGTTGAAATGGGTCACTCCATCAGGGGCTGTATCCTTTGAATTGTGGGTGACATTGGTAACATCAAAGATCATTTCCTTTGATCCGCCATCGGGTTGAATGGTCATGTAGAACCTTCCATTTTTGGCATCCCCTTCCTTGAAATAATATTCCAGGGTAAACCATTTGCCAATGGGCACGGCCGTCTTGGCGCCATTGGCAGACCACAATGTGGTATACACCTGGCTGCCATCAGGATTGAGGAGACAATCCTGACCATCCAGGATAAAATGAAGATCACTTTCGGTTGGAATCAGTTTGCCGATGCCCAGGGTAAGCCTGTAACGATTCGGTACAGTCTGGCTCCAGGTGATGTTGTTCCATATCTCCACAATGGTAAGCCACTTGATGGTATTGGGATATTTCCTTAACAAGCTGAACTCGTCTGGAAGAAAAATACGCATTGATTGATAGTATTCCTTGAAGCCACCTTTGATGCCATAGAATTCATATTGGACCCTTGCCTTGACATCACCACCTGTTTCTGTCCATGAATCATTGATGCTGTAATGCAAGACCTTGTTAGAAGCGTTGACAGGGTCTGTTGCAATCTTGGCAAATCGCTTGGAAAGATCTCCCCCATTGTAATTGAAATAGGGCCTTGTGCTCAACACATTTCCTTCCAGGGCATCCCAGTCATTGCTGGATCCCAACTGTGCATCCTTCCCGCTGATCCTGTCTGTGGTTGCGTTGATGGGAACCACGGCACAAGTCGGTTCAAAATTGGATTGAAAAACCAAGGAGCCCTTGAGTGTTGCAGGATCAATCAATCCAGTTCCTGTATTCCCCGGAGGATTGACAACTGGGGTTGTGGTTGTAGCCTTTTTACAACCATTCATTGAAAACATCAGCAAGGCAAAAGCGAAGGAAGAAAAAAAAATTCTCATTGTATTAAAATAATTATGGTCTTAAGATAAGACAAACTATTGTTTGATGGCAACCTTGTTCCGTAAACTTCCAATACCATCAATAGACATGTGCACAAGATCGTCGACCGCCAGGGTGAAATCATTGGGCGGCACCAAGCAGGTTCCCGTCATCAGGTAAACCCCTTGTGGGAAATCCATTTCCATGAAAAGATAGCCAATCAGTTCTTCGTGTTTTCTTTTCATTTGGTTGATGGAGATGCTGCCACTGAAAACAACTTCCTTGTTCCTTTCAATGGACATGTGGATTTGGGTATCCGCATCAATGGGTTTGGCGGTTACCAACAAACATGGCCCAATGGCCGCTGATCGTTGATAACATTTTGCCTGAGGCAGATACAAGGGATTCTCCCCTTCAATATCCCTTGAGCTCATGTCATTGCCAATGGAATAACCAACAATCTTTCCGCCTGCATTGGCAAAAAGGGTTAATTCAGGCTCAGGAACATTCCAATGCGAATCCTTTCTGATGAATACATCCTGATCAGGACCAGCGCACCTTGCAGCAGTTGATTTGAAAAAAAGTTCAGGCCTTTTTGCTTCATATACTTTGGCATAAAAATCTGCAGCACCACTGTCCTTGGCCTCATCCATCCTTGCCTCTTTGCTGCGCAAATACGTCACACCGGCTGCCCATATTTCCTGGCTTCCTATTGGCGCTTCCAACTGTTTGCCATCTATTATTGATGCAATGGGTTCATGTGTGATAGCATATGCAGCGAGAAAATCATAGAGGTTCTCCTGGTTGACCAATGCATCCCAGGAAAGATTTTCTACCTTGTATTCCGCTGTTGCTGTTTGCAACAAAACAGCGCCATCAACCTTGAATAATTTCATTGGATATGATTATTGTATTGATCCGATAACAACCTGCAATGGTTGCATGATTGTTGTTTTTGCCAACTGAACATGTGAAAACCAGGCCGCGGCATCGGTAAACACACCAGCCTTGTTCCATGCAGCACCGGTATAGTAAACAACTGGTTTTGCTTTTGGCGTTGATGTCTGCATCAAGAGTTGGGTTGCTGTTACTTTGATGGCTGTTGCAGGTTCAAGCAAAAAAGATCCTACGCCGGTGATGCCATCGGCACCATGCAAGGGTTCCCAGTAGGCCATGCTGCCATTCAACTCATCCAACAACATGCTGCCCTGCTCTTTTCTTTTGATGATGCCCACCACCAATGGCAATGCAGCCATGGTGTCTCCAGCATAAACCACTTCGACCTTATTGAAGTGTGTACCTGCATCAAGGGTAATGGTCTTTGTTGCCCGGAGCCTCATTCCTGCAGCATTCCACTCATTGTATTCCAATTGAAAGCTGGTGCGAAGCGGACCATTGTCCAATAACTTGTAACGTGCATAGGTTCCATCATAATAAATGGAATCCTTGATCATCGGGGCGATATTACCAGCACCCAATGTAAAACCTACATGATAATAATCCATTCCGTCGCCGAGGTCTTCATGGTATTTCCCCCGCTTGTACCTTTCATTGATGACCATACGATCAGTACTTTTCACCCAAACATCCATCCCATAGGCCATTTCCTTGGGTGTCTTCTCCAATTCCTTTCCATACATCCGGAAAGCAATCTTGTCATTCTCCCAGGCAAAGTCATCTTTCCGCTCTGGAACATAGCGTCCATAGGTTTTTACGTGAACCGGAGCCGATTTTCCTTTTTGCAATTGCAGGACCAACTTACCATTTGCAGGTACATCAACCTGAACCAAGAGATTAACAATTGCATCGCCACCTTTTTTCTCCAGCTGCCAAGACAACGCTATTTTTGTTGTCTTGTTGATGACCTTAAAATTGGCTGTATCGATGGCTGGAAAAGCGGCTTGAATGGATTTCCAATCCACTGAAACCAGTTCTCCTTTTCTGTCTATTGAAGATGGATTGGAAATGTTGATATTGACCTGGGCTCCTGTTGTGTTGATGAACAGCAGGTGGATCAGCGCAAAAAAGAAAATGGGTTTGGGCATGACGCAATTGTTGATGATAAAATAATGGAAGGCATGAACCCTGCCGGGCTTCACATGCAATTTAATGATTCGGGAAGGAATATGGCTTAAACGAATATTTTGCCCACCATGTACAAAACAGCATGGCCACTGATTTCCACACGATCTCCAAGGTATTTGCAGGAGAGACTGCCGCAGCGCGCTGATACCTGCAAAGCCTTGAATTCATCCTTGCCCAAAACTTCCCGCCAGTAAGGCACCAGGGTGGTATGGGCAGAACCCGTTGCAGGATCCTCATCAACACCCGATTGCGGACCGAACCACCTCGATACAAAGTCTACTGATTCACCTTTTGCGGTGACAATCACCCCCCTACAATCCAGGGCACCAATTTTCCTGAAATCGGGTTGCATTTCCCTGATCAGCTTTTCACTTGAAAAAATCAGCATATAATCATTTCTTCCTCTAAAGGCCTTGCTTGGCGTTTCCTGAAAACAGGAAAGCAACTGTTGATCGAGGTCCACTTCAACATATTTGTCTGTAGGAAAATTAAGTGTTAGCAAATCCCCTTGCTTGGTTACCGACAACAGCCCACTCCTGTGTGAATAGAAATCAATTTGATCTCCGGCAAAATCCAAAAGGTTGAACAATACACATGCGGAAGCCAGGGTGGCATGTCCACAAATGTCTACTTCCACATTGGGGGTGAACCAACGGATGTCATAGCGCAAATCATTTTTTACAAAAAATACCGTTTCGGCAAGGTTGTTCTCCATGGCAATTTTTTGCATCAACTCCTCATCAATCCATGATTCCAATGGGATCACTGCCGCAGGATTTCCGCGAAATAATTTTTCTGCAAATGCGTCAACCTGGTACATTGTTAATTCCATGATTCAATATATTTATTTTCTTCTATACCGCAACGCTTCGGGCAAATAGGATTTTACCCAATTGTTTCAGTATGTCGTACTTGGTATTAAAATTGAATATTTACTGATTTCCCTGCATACACCCCTTGTGGAAGATCGATGAGCAGTAAGGTTTGCTTCAACTGGTTGTTGGGTAAACAAATGAGACCCTCCTTTTTTACAGCATAGATTCCGGAAACGGTGATGGACATCCGCCTCAATTGCCTTGATGGATCAGCAACACTGATTGTCTTTACTCGGCTGCCATCCATCTTGATCATGGCCATCCCCTGGCTATCCATTTTCAAAGAAAAGCCTGGGCTAACTTTCAGGTCAGCCGCCTGGTAAAATGCAGCTTGCACCATGTTGAGTTTTCCGTGGAATACTGCCTGAACAGTATCCGTATTGGACAGGATCTTGATGGAACGGTTGTCTTGACTGGTTTCCATCAGTTTGTTCTGGTCTATATCAGGAACAACAATGTATTGATAGCCTGCTTTTGCAGGACGCGCCCCATGGTCAAACCAGAGTTTAAACACCTGCTCGTTCACGGGTTCCTTGCTGATGTTTTTTTGATCGGTGATGGCAGCCCAGGTGCCCGATTCGCTTTGATTGGACACATTGATTTTTGTTGGCTCTGGGAAAATATATCCAATCTTGTCGTGGTAAATCCACTTTACTTTTTCTGCTACCCGGTTGCCGCTGGGAAGTACTGACTTGTTGCCATCCTGCATCATGGTAACATCTCCCTTCAGCAAAACCTGATTGATGGTGGTAGCCACCTTCAATTTGCTTTCAGATCGGATATCAGTTCCCAGACAAACATATTCCTCATCAAAAAAGAACCATGATTTTTTGGCCTCCACCATATCATGTGGGCTCTTGAAATCAAATACCACAGCGCCATACAGGTCATCGGTTACTGCCCCAACAAATCGTGTGAGTCCTTTCCTTTGAATATCGTCCGGCCCGGGCAGTGCTGGTTTTTGAAGAACAGTGGTGCCGGATATTTTTTGCCAATCATAGACAGGCCATATATTGTGGTATTCATTGCCTTTCAACACGAGATAATTCGTGCCATCAGCACGGTGGTGGGTGGGTTTTCCAGGACCATTGTAGGGCATTTCCATGTTCGCGTTCCTGGTGGAAAACATCCTTACCGTGGTATAAAAATTCGGACGCTGGAAAACAAAATGTTCTGTCTGCCAGAAGAATTTCGCAAAAGCTTTTGATGGCTTTGCAGTTCCTTTTCTCAGGCGAATCAGTTCATCCAGTTCTACTTTGCGGTAATCAGTACCCACCAGCAAACGTTCAATTTCCAGTGTGCCACGGGGTTGAAAATTGTTCTTGCTGGTGATGTCCCTGTTCTTCACACTGACATCCTCATAAACCCCATAAACCAATTGCTTGGTGATGCCATCGATATAATAATCCACCAACGCATTGATCTTTTCTTTTGAAAACTGGTACTTGGTTCCGTTTACGTATACCAGCCACTCACCAAATGCATTCGCATATTTACCATATCCATAAGAGGTAGTATTGTTTACCCGGTCAGGACGATGGTGAAAACTATAATCATGTTGTATACCTCTCTCGCCTGTTGAAAACTTGATCTCACCTTCAATGATTTTGATCACCTTTTCAAATTCGGCAAAATTTTCCCTGAACAGCATGTTTTTGGCCAGGATGCCTGCAATCACAATCCTGTCGCCACTCGGACGAGCCCCAGATGCGCTCATGTTGGCCCTTCCGATGATGGGCTGAAGCTTTTCAACCAACTCCTTTGGAAGATCATTGCCGATCACCAGCATCAGATTGATTAGGATCGTAGGAACCGTGATTTGGCTGTCATGCCAGTTGTCTCCCACATAATCATTCTTCGCCCAAAACCGCAGGCCCTTTTCAATGGTCTCCATCAATTGTTTTGAATGATAGTATTTGGAAGTTTTGGATTGGTAAACCCGGGCCAGGTAAAGCAAATCACTGATATGCCGCTGTTGCGGAAAGCCTGCAGTCGTGCTGAGGTCAGCATAATCTATTCCCGGAAAGCTACCATCCTCCCTCATTTTGGCAACAATGGTTTCCACCTGGTTGTCAGCAACAGTATTGGTAAACAGCTCAGCAATCACCCTTTGCCTGATGATGGCAAGATCATTGGTCTGGGCAATAGTAAGGCTGGTCATGAACATCAGAAAGGCAAGAAATGCGGTTGATTTGTGCATGTTATTTTATTGAGAAGGAACGCAATCATTCAATTCAAATAAAGTTAGCAAAAATTAAATAGTGGCTTGCAACATAGCCTGACAAGTCCATTCAATTCTTTGAATTAACTTTAACGCAGGAAGGATGATATGAAAAAAATACTCGTATTGTGCACAGGCAACAGTTGCAGAAGTCAGCTCGCCCATGGATACCTTGAAGCAATGACCGCAGGAAAGGCAGCAATCTATTCTGCAGGAGTTGAAACCCATGGCGTGAACCCCAGGGCCATCGCCATCATGAAAGAAGATGGTATGGATATTTCAAAGAATACTTCCAACAATATCCTGGAGTACCAGGACCTTAATTTTGATGCAGTCATCACGGTTTGTGACAACGCAAAAGAAAGATGCCCGTACTTTCCAACGGGTGCAAAAATGTTCCACTACAATTTTCCAGACCCCGCCAAAGCAACAGGCACAGAAGAAGAAATCATGGATCAGTTCAGAAAAGTCAGGGAGATGATCAAACAATACTGCACTGATTTTGTGAAAGAGAACCTGTGATCAATGGCGATGAATAGGCCGGCCTATTCTACAATCTTGCTCTGTACATAGCCAATGCGCTGTGCAACTGCCATAACCTTCTGGTCTTTCTCCAGTTCAATAGGCTTGGTGTAGACTTCCCA
>CAILKQ010000008.1 GCA_903834825.1 uncultured bacterium
AATATGAGGCTACCCTCGATAGCAAAGGTAGGTTTCTTCTGCCGGCAGGCATAAAAAAACAGCTGCCGGAAGGGGAAGTGCCTGTCTTTGTGATCAACCGTGGCTTTGAGAAATGCCTCACTGTGTATCCAATGCAGAGCTGGAAGCCGATTTATGAAAATATCAGTTCACTGAATGATTTTGATCCCAAGGTCAGAGAGTTCAGGCGTTATTTTTTGAACGGGGCTACCCAGATTGAAGTTGATGGTGCTGGAAGATTATTGTTGCCGAAGAGCCTGATGGAACATGCAGGGTTGGAAAAGGATATTGTTTTGGTCTCGGCGATGGACAAATTGGAAATATGGGATAAAAATAAGTATCAGCAGTTCTTTGAAAACTTTTCACCAGAATCCTTCAGCGGTCTTGCTGCTGAAGTGATGGCAAAGAAAGTACAACCATGAAAAAAGGAAACTGATGACAATGGATGAGCAAAACAGGGATGGGGAAGCTGAAACTGTAGGGCAGGCCTATCATGTTCCTGTAATGCTGAAACAAGCCGTTGATGGATTGGATATCAATCCTTCAGGTACCTATGTCGACTGTACTTTTGGCGGTGGTGGGCACTCCAGGGAAATTCTTTCCAGGCTCAATGAAAAAGGGAGGCTGTTTGCATTTGATCAAGATGAAGATGTGCGGGCCAACCTTACTGCTGATACACGACTGGTCTTCATTCCCCATAATTTTCGCCACCTCACCCGTTTTCTTCGTCTCCATGGGGTTGCTGAAGTGGATGGTATTTTGGCTGATCTGGGCGTTAGCAGTCATCAGTTTGATAAACCATCCAGGGGCTTCTCTATTCGGTTTGATGCACCTTTGGACATGCGCATGGATCAATCGGCTGCCCTGACAGCAGCTGATTTCATTCAACAGTCTTCTGCAGAAACACTTCAGTTGGCCTTTCAGGAATATGGCGAGGTTACCAACGCAAAAACACTTGCATTGCTCTTGAATGAACATTGTCGCAAAAGCCAGGTCCGCACAATCAATGAATTGAAGGCAGTTATCGCTCCAGTTGTCAAGGGGAACCCCAAGAAGTATTTTGCCCAGGTTTTCCAATCGCTCAGGATTGCAGTGAATGATGAATTGGCTGCCTTAAAAGACCTGCTGGTTCAATCTGCATCACTCATCAAACCTTTAGGAAGGATGTCTGTCATCACCTTTCATAGCCTTGAAGACAGGATTGTGAAACAGTTTTTCAAATCGGGGGATGAAGATGCACAGGTGGCTGATCCTGTTTATGGTACCAGAAACACAACTCCTTTTGAGCCCCTAAACAGAAAACCCATTGAGCCTTCTGCTGAAGAGGTTAGTAAAAATCCAAGATCCAGAAGTGCAAGGTTAAGGATAGCAGTGAAAAAGTAAACAAAAGAAAAAGAAGAAAAAATATACAATATGGCGCTTGAGAAGAATGATGTCAAATGGTTTTTTATCAACCAGGTTTGGTTGGTGAAAAATGTTCCATTCTTTCTTTTCCTGTCCGCACTGGCCGTCGCCTATATATACAACGGACATCATGCGGAAAAGGCCATCAAGGACATCAATAGAACAACAAAAGAATTAAAGGATTTGCAATACGAGTTCAAGATGGTGAGAAAGGATTGGATGTTCATGACAAAACAATCTGAGGTCGTAAAATCGGTAGCAGTATCAGGAGTAAAAGAAATTCTTGAACCTCCGGTTGCATTGAATGATTCATCTATACATAAAGGGGTTAAACCACAATAGCCATTGGAGACAAAAAAAGACATATTATGGCGCAGTTACCTGATCTATTTGCTGATGCTTGTATTGGGCATTTGCATTTTTGGAAAGGCGCTCTTCATTCAACGGATTGAAGGTGGATACTGGAAATCGTTAAGCGATAGCCTGCACCTCGAATACCGGGAAATGGACGCAGAGCGCGGAACCATCTTCAGTGAGGATGGAAGGATGCTGAGCAGCTCGATTCCTTTTTTTGATATTTACCTGGATTTTGGTTCTCAGGGTGTTCAGGAAAAAAATGGCATCAGGCTCAAGAAAGCCATTGACAGTCTATCCATTTATCTTTCTGCCATCCTTGGCGGCGGCACTCCTGGCGCTTACAAGCATGAATTGATGGGTGTTTTCAACCGGGAGGATCGTTACCATTTGTTGAGAAAGAACATTGATTTCAAGCAATACCAATTGCTGAGAAATATCAGTTTTATCAAGTCGAACCGAAACAAGAACGGGTTCATTTTTATTGAAAAAGAAAAAAGGATGGCTCCTTTTGGATTGTTGGCCAACAGGACAATCGGACTTTCAAGGGAATATGTCGACTCGATGGGCAATTTGGTAAGCAACAATGTTGGTCTGGAAAAAACATATGACAGCCTGCTCAAAGGAATTACCGGAAAGCAGCTTGTGCGCAGGATTGCGGGCGGTGCATTTGTTCCTGTGGAAGGTTCAGCAATTGAGCCTGAAAATGGAAAAGACATCATCACCACCATCGATATCAATATCCAGGATGTGGCAGAGCAGGCATTGTTGAAAATGCTGGAGACCAATGAATGTCTCAATGGAACCTGCATTGTGATGGAGGTGAAGACCGGTAAAATCAAGGCCATTGCCAACCTGGGAAGACAGACTGATGGCTCATACAAGGAAGATTTCAATTATGCCATCACCCGTTCAGAACCGGGCTCAACATTCAAACTGGTCACCATGTTGGCTGCATTGGAGGACCAATACATCAACCTGAACAGTCCTGTGAACCTCGAAGGGGGCAAATGGGACTTTGGAGGGAGAACAGTATGGGACAGTGAAAGGCATAACCATACCAATGTTAGTTACAAGCAGGCATTTGAGTTGAGTTCTAATGTTGGAATGGCCAAGCTTGCAGTGACACATTATTACAAGAATCCAACAAAATTCATTGCACATCTTGAGCGATTGAACCTCAACAGGTCATCAGGAATAAATCTTTTGGGTGAATCCATGTCCATTATTCCCAATCCAAGCGGACGAAATTGGAGTGATGTTACCCTGCCATGGATGAGCTTCGGTTACAATATTTCCATCAGTCCGTTGCAGACCTTGATGGTGTACAATGCTGTGGCCAACAATGGGAAAATGTTGAAGCCTTACCTGGTCAATGCCATCATGAAGGATGGAAAAGTGGTGGAGGAGTTCAAAACTACTGTTCTCCGTGATTCTATTTGCAGCAAGTCAACACTGTTGCAACTACAGTCATGTCTTGAAGGTGTTGTCTTGTCTGGAACAGGTAAGAGCTTGCTCAACCGCTTTTATACCCTCGCGGGAAAAACGGGAACAGCGCAGGTTGCCAATGGCAACAAGGGGTATATCGATCATATCTACCAATCCTCGTTCGCAGGCTATTTTCCTGCTCAAAATCCCAAATACTCCTGTATTGTAGTGATCAAAAACAAACCATTTGCACCAAGGTATTATGGCGCACAGATTGCAGGACCAGTTTTCAGTGAGATTGCAAACAAGTTGTTTACCGTTGACGCAGATCTCTATGCAAGTTATCAGCATCCAACATATGCAGACAGCAGCAAGTCTGAGTGGAGTGGCTCTGCGAATGATTTCAAGGCCATTGCCAAAGGAATTGGTAAACCGATTCTTGAAGGTGGGAAAAAAGGAGAATGGAGCAAGGTGATGACCAATGAAAAAAGTTTGGCAGCAAGCAGCTGGTCAACCCAGCATGGCAGCATGCCAGATCTTAGAGGCTTTGGGTTGAAAGATGCGCTGGAATTACTTGAACGCCAGCAATTGCAGGTGATTGCTACAGGGAAAGGAAAAGTTACATCGCAGTCTATTCCTGCAGGAACAGCTGTTCAG
>CAILKQ010000009.1 GCA_903834825.1 uncultured bacterium
TAGACAACAATGTTCCAAAGGGAAATGGAGAGATCAAGAACATCAACAACCTGATCAAGATGCGTGGTGTCACTTCCTATCACAGGAATCCTGATACTACGTTGAAAATGCCAAAGTCATTGGCACTGAAAGATGATAATGTTGAGCGATTTGTCATGTATAAAATTCCATTCGATCTTGATCAAGCCTTTAATGTTGAAGCCATTGAGTTTTATACCAACAATAAAAAAGTAATGCATCATGTCAACTACAGTATCCATGAGGTTCCGGATAATGTACCGTTGACAACAGGCCCGGAAATGATTGACCTTTCTGTGGATGATCCTCGCCTGACAGATCAATGGAAGCCCCTTAAACCTACCATTGAGTATTATGGTGGATGGATACCTGGTGCGACTTTTGAAAGTTATCCAAAAGGAATGGGATGGGTTCTGCCCAAGCGGGGTGTGATCATCCTTACCATGCATTTTGCACCATTGGCAAAAAAAGAGGATTGCATTGCGGGTGTAAATTTGTTTTTCACCAAAGAAAAAATTGATCGCAAGGTCAAGGTAATCAGTTTTGGTTCTGGTGGGATAGGGGAAAAGCAAATCCTGCCATCACTCATGTTGTTACCGAACAGGGTGCAGACTTTTTCTTTGACAGTATCAAATCCAGGTGAGGATTTTTCGGTACTCTATGTATGGCCCCATATGCACTTGCTCGGCAAGGAGTTTAAGGCATATGCCATCAGTCCTCAAGGGGATACCATTAAACTCGCCCATATTCCCAACTGGGATTTCAGGTGGCAGGAAATTTATCGTTTCAAACGATTGGTGAGGATTCCCAAGGGAAGCAAATTGTTCATTCAGGGTACCTATGACAATACTACCAATAATCCTTTCAATCCTTTCAAACCTCCAGAAATGATTTTTTCCTCTGGGAACATGGAAACCACCAGCGAAATGCTTACCATGATCATGGTGTTCTTGCCCTATCGTCCAGGGGATGAACAGGCTGATTTATCTGTGCCCGGAAGATTACCTTAAAGATATTTGATGAAGTGTTTCCTGTTCCATACGTTGATTTTTTTGTTGCTAAGCGCTTCATGTGCATTTGCGCAACCGCAAAAGCATTTGTTGCGAGAGGTTCCTGCAAAAGAATCAGGGTTAGACTTTGTGAACACCATCACTGAAAATGATTCCATCCATATATTCAAGTATGAGTATTTGTACAATGGCCATGGAATTGGCGTTGCTGATTTTAACAGGGATGGCCTGGAGGATGTATTTATTTCCGGGAACATGGTGCCGAGCAAGTTGTTCATCAACAAGGGTAAGCTCCGATTTGAAGATGCAACGGCCAATTCGAATCTGGCAGGCAATGGGGCATGGCGCACAGGCGTAACCATTGCAGATGTAAATGGGGATTCCTGGCCTGATATCTATATCTGCCACTCTGGCCCTGTTGCTGGTCTTGCGCGCAGCAACGAGCTCTACATACACCAGGGCCTTGTCAATGGCTTTCCAGTCTTCAAAGAGATGGCTGTTGAGCTTGGTGTCGATGCTCCGGGCACACTGTCTACCCATGCTGCTTTTTTCGATTATGATCTAGATGGAGATCTGGATATGTTTCTGGTGAACCATTCGAACCATACTGTCAACCCATACCTCAATACTTCAACGATTCGTGCTGTTCCGAACATGAGTTTCGGTAACAGGCTTTTTCGCAACGACAGGAGCAACAACCAATTTAAATTTGTTGATGTAACCCTCGATGCTGGGATCATCAACAATGCATTGAACTTTGGTCTATCTGTTGCCATCGCAGACCTGAACAAAGATGGCTGGCCAGAAATTTATACTTCCAGTGACTATACCGAACAAGATTATTGTTATCTCAATACCAAGGATGGTCGATTTAAGCAGGTCCTGCAATCATCTTTCACCCATGTGAGCAAGTTTTCCATGGGTTCTGATATTGCAGACATCAACAACGATACATGGCCCGATGTATTTACGTTGGACATGTTGCCCGAAGATAATTATCGCCAAAAATTGCTCAAGGGCCCCGATGAATATGACACCTATCATTTATTGATTGATAGCGGATATTTTCATCAACAGATGAGAAACATGCTTCACCTTCACAAGGGGATTGATGAAAAGGGCAACATGAGGTTCAGTGAAATTGGCCAGCTTTCGGGTATCTCAAATACAGACTGGAGTTGGTCTGCATTGTTTGTAGATCTTGACGCAGACGGATGGAAAGACCTGATGGTAACCAATGGATACCTGAGGGATTATACAGACAATGATTTTCTCAAGTATACCGTGGCGGACGAACAACTGGCTCAAGCTGCAAAAGGGAACCTGAATTTCAAGACCTATGAGTTGGTAACCAAAATGCCATCCAATAAACTGCAGAACTATATTTTCAAAAACAATGGTGACCTGACCTTCAAAAACGTGAGTGAGGAATGGGGGTTTAACATGAAAACAGTTTCAAATGCAGCGGTATATGCTGACTTTGACAATGATGGCGACATGGACCTCATCATTGGAAACAACAATGAACCTGTGCAGCTGTTTGAGAACCAGACAAGGCAAACCTTGACCAACAATTATCTGCAGGTCAAACTCAAGGGAAAGGATTGGAACACAGATGCCCTGGGATCTAAAGTTTTTTTATACAGCAATGACAAGAAGAATCCTGTTCAATTTCACGAACTGACAACCACAAGGGGCTACCAAAGCACTGTATCAGGTCTTATGCATTTTGGCCTCGATCCTGCAGCAGTTGTTGACTCCATCAAAGTAGTGTGGACAGACGGCACTTCTTCCCTTGTGTACCGTCCTGCATTGAATACCCGCATTTTCATTGCGCAGGAAAAACCGTCCGGTATATATTCCGCTTCCACAAATAGAACTGGATTTTTTAAAGATATCACAGACATCAGCATGCTGAATTTTGTTCATCAGGAGAATGAGTTTGTTGACTTCAAGGCTGAGGTACTCTTGCCGTATCAGCTCTCTAAAATGGGACCAGCACTGGCAACGCAGGATGTCAATGGAGATGGACTGGATGATGTTTTTGTCGGCGGTGCTATCGGCCAGTCTGCAGTCTTGTTTATCCAGATTGATGGAGACCGGTTCGTTCGTGCAACTGTTCAGCCATGGGAAAAAGAGAAGGATCATGAAGATGTAAAGGCTGTTTTTGCAGACCTCAACAAAGACGGTCATCCAGACCTTTACGTAGTTTCCGGGGGCAATGAATACGATGAAAACTCCCCTGAATACCGCGACAGGATCTATGCCAATGATGGAAATGGCAACTTTGCTCTGGTTACAGACATTTTGCCCAAGACCATGATGAGCAGTAAAAACGCCCTGGCATTTGGAGATATTGATGGGGATGGAGACATGGATCTTTTTGTTGGTGGGGGATATAAACCTGGGGCATTCCCTGAGGCAGCAAGAAGTTTTCTGTTGCGCAATGATTCCGAAAAAGGTGTTTTTAGGTTCACCGACATCACTGCAGAATGGTCTAAGGATCTCCTGTTTCCTGGGATGATTCATGCTGCATCCTTACAGGATTTCAATGCTGATGGCAAAATTGATATTGTACTGGCAGGAGAGTGGATGCCCATCAAAATCTTTGCCAATACCGGATCCGGATTCACCGACATGACCGCCAGTCTGGGCTTCAATGATACTGGTCTCTGGTCTTCTTTGTTTATTGATGATGTCAATAAGGATGGCTATCCAGACATCATTGCGGGCAATGTGGGCAACAATTTACAGTTCAAGGCTTCTAAGGAAACTCCAATAGAAATGGTTGTAACAGATGTTGATGACAATGGGTCTCCTGAAGTATTGTTTTGTTATTATATCAATGGAAAAATGTATCCTGCTGCTTCAA
>CAILKQ010000010.1 GCA_903834825.1 uncultured bacterium
GGAGCTCATTGTTTTCTCCCCTCACCAGCTTGTGCGCAGCCAGTGATTGGCGGTATGCGGCAACACAAAGCTCAGCATATTCTTTGCCTCCTGCAGCCGATGCATCAGCATACATTTTTTTGTTGAATGCATTGCATTTTACCTGTACGGCATCATGTTCTGCGGAGGCTTTGATCAGCAGGTTTTCCATGTTGCCATGGATTTTTTTCCACCAGGGATCCATATCTTTTCCAAAATACTGGATTGATTTTATGTCGTCATAAGCCAGCAAGATGGTTGACTTGACTGCCTTTCCTGGTGCAATGGTTTTTCTTGAGAAGGCAGACAAAAGCGTTGGTTCAGCTATTCCATGTGCAACCAGTTCGCCTGTCTCCGCAAAACGGCGCAATTGGTCGATTCCCATGTCTTTTAGGTAGACCAATGGGCTTCCTGATCCAAGGTACAGGTGGCCCCAATCAATTCTTACATCATCTCCCTGCCTGCCCAATATTTTTTGATCTACTACACCAGCTTTCAGGTATTGGACATTTCCTTTTTTTCCAGTCTCAATCTTTACCTGCTGTGTTTTTTCATTTTTGCTCAGGTCTCCTGATACACTGAACAATAATTCAGTAAGATGAGACTTGCCATCCATTGATTGAACGGTGATGTCTACATAGGTCAGTGGTCTAGAAACGAGATCAAGGTCAGCGGCGATCAATGGCGAAAGAAAATTAAGCCCAAGCGTTACAGCGCCACACCTGAACTGGTAGTTGGTTTGTGTGGCGCTAACATCAACAGAAAGCTGCGTTGCATTCAATATTGAATGAGTAGAGTCTCCCGTCAATTTCCCTAAAAATGTATAAGGCTTTCCATCCACACTGATGATGCCAATCATTGAATGTTGCTTACCTGTCCAATGTACGGTGGTGGAGGTATTTAGGGTGTCAGTTGAAGACCAAACACTGAAATAGGGGTCATGCGTTACCAACGGGTAGGAGGGCATTCTTTTCACCTGGCTGGATGCGACGGTGAAGAGTTGAATGGCAATAATGGCCAACACTATTTTTTTCATCATGCATTTTATTCGTTACAATGTAATACTTCGGCGGATAAATGCAATAGTTTTCATTAATTTGATTAATCAAAGACAACCATGAAAGCTATTGTATGCCAAACGCCAGGTAGTTTTGAATTGATCGAAAAAGAAATGCCAGTACCAGCACCTGGATTTTCCATCATCCATATAAAGCGTGTCGGTGTTTGCGGTACGGATCTCCATGCTTTTGCAGGCAACCAGCCTTTCTTCAGTTACCCAAGGGTTTTAGGGCATGAGCTCGCAGCTGAATTTGTTGAAGGCGATGCAGTGGGTTTTGAAAAAGGAGAGGCCCTGACCATTGTTCCCTACTTCTTTTGTGGCAACTGTATTGCATGTAGAAATGGCAAACCCAATTGTTGTGCAGACATTAAAGTTTTTGGCGTACATATTGATGGTGGAATGGCAAACCATGTTTCCGTACCATCTTATGCGCTGGTAAAAAGTGGGGGCCTGACCTTAGACCAGTTGGCTTTGGTTGAGCCGCTGGCCATTGGTGCCCATGCGGTGTCTCGAGCAGCGATCAAACCCGGAGAAAAAATATTGGTTGTTGGCGCAGGTCCTATAGGAATTGGATTGGTTTTGTTTGCCCAATTGGCAGGCGCCGAAGTGGTGTTGATGGATACCAATGAAGACAGGCTTCAGTTCTGCCGCAACCATTTTGCTGTTTCTGATACCATCAATCCTTTGCAACAGGATGCAGTAGCCATGTTGAAGGAATTTACATCAGGAGACATGCCGAGTGTTGTTATCGATGCAACTGGAAACCAACGGGCCATCAACAATGCATTTAATTACATGGCTCATGGAGGGAAATACATTCTTGTCGGTTTACAACTGGGTGAAATTTCATTTAGCCATCCAGCATTTCACAAGCGTGAGGCAACGCTGATGAGCAGCCGCAATGCAACCAAGACAGATTTCAGCCATGTCATGGCTGCCATCGCATCCGGCCGAATTGATCCTTTGCCCATGATCACCCATCGACTCATGTTTGATGATGTGTTGACTGGCTTTCCCCAACTTTCAGACCCGTCCAACAAGGTAGTCAAAGCCATGATTGATTGCTGAGGCTCTTTAAAAAGCCTACCTTCACGCAGTGATTTACATCAAGCTGATTCTTGTAGCGATCATGTGGGGAGGCACTTTCATTGCCACCAAAATGGCATCGCAGGTATTTGAACCATTTACAGGTGCATCCTTCCGCTATGCCATTGCGCTTGTATTCATGATACCACTGATGTTGATGAAAGACAAAACCGCCTTGCGCATCAACAAAAAACAATTTCTTCAATTGCTGGTGTTGGGAGGCACGGGAATATTTGCCTACAGTTTTTTCTTTTTCAATGGAATGAAGCGGGTACCAGCGAGCCATGGATCGCTTATCGTTGCGCTGAACCCGGTACTGGTCATGTTGATTTCATCTTTTTTCGGTAAAGACCGGATCAAAGGCATAAGGATTGTAGGCTTGCTTCTTTCCCTGGCAGGAACCGCGATTGTTATTGCAAGGGGTGATATTTTTTCCCTGTTCTCCACTTTTACCTGGGGTGATGCATTCATGCTCGGATGCCCCATCGCTTGGGCTTTTTACACCTATTTCGCAAAAGATGCGCTCAAAACAACCACTCCCTTACAAGCATCTACCTGGTCCATTCTCCTTGGTTTTTTGATGATACTTTTCTTTGTTCCCTTTGAGACCTATCCCACCAAAGTGGATTGGACAGTTTGGCTGGCCCTTGCCTATCTCGGTATTTGTGGCTCAGTACTGGGCTTTGTTTGGTATTATGAAGGCATTCAAAAAATTGGTCCTCTCAAGACCTCTGCTTTCAATAACCTCATTCCGATCTTTGCGATGATACTATCTGTGATCGTGCTCGGTGAAACCATACATGGATACACCATTTACGGCTCTGCCATGGTGATTGGAGGGGTTTTTCTCATCAACCGCTTCTGATCAGTTCGTTTTGCCAGGATATACTTTCAGGGCCTCTTCCAGGCAATTCATCGCCTGGTCAATGTCTTCATTGTTGATGACATACGCAAGCCTGACCTCATTTTTCCCCAAACCTTTTGTTTCGTAAAACCCACTGGCAGGAGCCAGCATGACTGTCTGATTGTTGTAAGAAAATGATTCAAGCAACCATTGGCAGAAGCGATCTCCATCGTCGATGGGCAGCCTGGCGATGACATAGAATGCCCCTCCGGGTGTAGGGCAGAAAACCCCTGGAATCGAATTAAGTCTTTGAACCAAAAGATTCCTGCGGGATAAATAGGCCGCCTTGGGTTCGTCGAAATAAGCATCCGGAAGATCCACTGCAGCCTCTCCAAGGATCTGGGCCAGGCCTGGAGGACTCAGTCTTGCCTGGGCAAACTTCATGGCAGCCTGGTATACTTCCTTGTTTTTGGTAATGAAGGCGCCTATCCTGGCACCGCAGGCTGAGTATCTTTTGGAGATGGTGTCCATGAGAATGACCTGCTCATGTATTTTTCCCAGTTGCATCGCACTGGTATAGGTCCCTTCATAACAAAACTCCCTGTATGCTTCATCAGAGAAAAGGAAGAGGTGATGTCTGAGGCAAATGTCTTCCAGTTGTTCCATCTCCTCCTTGCTATAGAGATAGCCGGTAGGATTGTTGGGGTTGCAGATGAGAATTGCTTTGGTTTTGGGGGTGATGCGGGTTTCAAATTCAGCGATGGGAGGGAGGGCAAAACCGTTTTCTATCTGAGAAGTAATGGGGACAATCTTTACCCCTGCCATCACTGCAAATCCATTGTAGTTGGCGTAGAAAGGTTCAGGAATGATGATTTCATCTCCCTCATCCAGGCAGGCCATCATGCCAAAAACAATGGCCTCGCTCCCTCCGGTTGTGATGATGATTTCACCGGCATCCAATGTGACGCCTACTTTTTCGTAGTAGCCAACCAGCTTTTTACGGTAGGATTCATTGCCTGCACTATGGCTGTAGGCCAATACCTTGATGTCTGCATGCCTGACGGCATCCAACACAGATGGCGGAGTTTCGATATCCGGCTGACCAATATTGAGGTGATGCACTTTTATTCCTCTTTTTTTTGCTTCTTCTGCAAATGGAACAAGTTTCCTTATGGGTGAGGCGGGCATCTGTTCGCCCCTGCTGGATGGCTTTAACATGCTGTAAATGTAGGAAAATTGGTTTCAAAGAGAACAATACGTAAATTCGATTTACGTTATAGCTATACCATGTTTAAACAGTTTTCAATATTGATCTTTCTTGTTTTTCTTTCTTTGCCGGTTATGTTATCAGCACAAAACATCGATGCTGCCAAGAAAAAGGACAAGATTGTTGTAAAGGAGACCTCCTTTGATTTCGGGAAAATAATGCAGGGTAAGCCTGTATTTCACGATTTTCAAGTGGTCAATCTCGATAGTGCACCATTGGTGATAGACAATGTTCAGGCCTCCTGCGGTTGTACTACTCCTGAATGGAGCAGGGAACCCATTGCTCCCGGCGGAACATCCATCATCAAAGTGGGTTACAATTCAGCAGCAGCCGGATATTTTGAAAAGACCATTACCTTGATGTACGCAGAAGGGATGACCACTATGGTAAGCATCAAGGGAACTGTTTGGAAAACGCCTGAACAGCCAGCCCCATTTAACAAAAGCATTGCATTTCTCAAAACGGAGAAGTTTTAGGAACCGAGAAAAAGTATTAATTTTGAAAAACAGATAAAAAAAAACAATGAAAAAAATAATGATAACGCTCATGGTTTTGGCAACAGGATTTTTTGCAGTTGCACAAAATGCTGCCAAGAAAGCTGAAGACATGGTTAAATTCAAAGAAATCCGCCATAATTTTGGTAAGATCAAGCAAGGCGTTCCTGTAACCCATGATTTTGAGTTCAGCAATATTGCCAGTGCTCCGATCATTATTGAAACCGCTTCTGCTTCATGTGGATGCACAACCCCAACCTGGCCTCAACAACCAGTAATGGCTGCAAAGTCAGACAAAATTAAGGCTGGTTTCAATGCAGCTGCTCCTGGTCCTTTCGAGAAAACAGTTTTTGTAAAGATCAAAGGTGTTGATGCGCCATTCGAACTTAAAATTGCTGGTGAGGTAGTTCCTGCCGCAGACTTTGGCAAGGCAGTAAAGAAGTAAGTAAATATTTTACAATATACATTGCGGCAGGTCGATGACCTGCCGCTTTTTTATTGCCCAATTCTCTGGGTTTTGCCCAGATATATGTGGTTTGTCCCCATGGGCCGTGCTTTGATTTTTTATTAACAAAATTGGTTAGTTTTGTCGCATGCAAGAAACAGGATTCACTGAACAGCAGTTGGCTGATGAACTCTCCTTTGAGGCGTTCAGGCAGACTGTTATCAGTGATTATACCATTGCATTTCAAAGCCGTCAGGCCAGCCTGCTCGGCAGAAAAGAAGTCCTCACAGGAAAGGCCAAGTTTGGGATTTTTGGTGATGGAAAAGAAGTGCCTCAGGTAGCCATGGCAAAGTTCTTCAAGGCTGGCGATTTTTATGCTGGGTATTACAGAGACCAGACTTTTGCATTGGCAACAGGCACTGCTACATTGGGTCATTTTTTTTCTCAGCTCTATGGAGACCCTAACCCTGAACATGAACCTCACAGTGCTGGTCGCCAAATGAATTGTCATTTCTGCACTCCTTTCCTCGATGAGCATGACAATTTTATCGATTTTACTAAGACCAAGAACCTTTCCTCTGGCATGGCGCCCACGGCCGGTCATTTGCCAAGAGCATTGGGCTTGGCTCATGCCTCTAAAATATTCAGACATGCTCCTGTCCTGGAGAACATGACAAGTTTTTCCAACCATGGAAACGAAGTTTGCTTCTGCACGATAGGAGATGCATCCACCAGCGAAGGGCATTTCTGGGAAACCATGAATGCTGCTGCAGTAACCCAGGTTCCCTTGGTCGTATTTGTTTGGGATGATGGGTATGGGATCTCAGTGCCGAAAGAACTTCAAACCGTCAAAGCTTCCATATCTGATGCACTCTCTGGTTTTGAAAAATCCAGGGGCACCAATGGCATGCTGATTTACAAGGTAAAGGGTTGGGATTATGCCCAATTGTGTGAGGTATTTGAAGAAGGCATTACAATAGCAAGAAATGAACATATTCCTGTACTCTTTCACGTTGAGGAACTGACCCAGCCACAGGGACACTCAACATCCGGAAGCCATGAAAGATACAAGTCTCCAGATCGCTTGCAATGGGAGCGTCAGTGGGATTGTTTGGTACAAATGCGCACCTGGATCATTGAAAATGGCCTGGCTTCCAATGAGGAAATTGAAACACTGGAAGACAGTTCAAGGATTTTTGTGAATGAATGCAGGCTGACCAACTGGAAATTGTATGATAGTCCGATACAGGAGCAGAAGCAGAAAACACTGGCTTTGGTTGGAGATGTCGTTTCCAGGATTGGTTCCGACCACTTGAATGCCATTTACCAGGAGTTGTCTGACAACAGCCTGCCTTTCAGAAGAGATATCATGGTTGCCCTCCAACGCACCATCTTCCTCGCCGCAGACAAGAACCTTACGGCACCCATCCTTGCCTACTATCAGCAGCTTCAAGAGGAAAATAAACTATTGTACAATTCCAAGTTGTATGTAGACAATGCCCTCAAACCTTTGCCTCCAGCACTACCGCTTCCATCATTTTCTGAGGATGCAGGGTTGATCAATGGCTATGAAATCCTCAACAGGTATTTCGATGAGCTTTTTGAAGCCAATCCTACCGTGGTGGCCTTCGGCGAAGACCTGGGTAAGATAGGTGATGTAAACCAAGGTTTTGCTGGATTGCAAAAGAAGTACGGCTCAGAAAGAATATTCGATACCGGTATCAGGGAACTCACCATTATAGGTCAGGGCGTAGGAATGTCTATGCGCGGCCTAAGGCCTATAGCAGAGATACAATACCTCGATTATCTTTTGTATGGATTGCAGATTATGAGTGATGATGCCGCCACCTTGCATTACCGGTCAGCAGGCAGGCAAATCGCTCCGTTGATTGTCAGGAGCAGGGGCCATAGGCTGGAAGGGATTTGGCACAGTGGTTCACCCATGGGCCTCATGATCAACGCATTGAAAGGATTTCATTTTTGTGTTCCCCGCAGCATGGTGCAGGCCGTAGGATTTTACAATACTTTGCTCGAAGGCAAAACACCTGGGGTAGTGGTGGAATGTTTGAATGGGTATCGCTTGAAAGAAAAGCTGCCCGCAGATCTCCTGGGATACAAGCTGCCATTGGGAATGCCTGAAACTGTTCGCGAGGGCGATGCAATCACCATCGTATCTTATGGATCCACCCTTAAGATTGTACTTGAAGCGGCATCAGTATTGGCCATGACGGGTGTTGAAGCTGAGGTAATTGATGTACAGACACTTATTCCATTTGATACCAACCATCATATTGTCAAGTCTCTTGAAAGGACAAACCGAATTTTGTTTGTAGATGAAGATGTCCCCGGTGGTGCAACCTCATTCATGTTCTCAGAAGTCATGGATAAGCAGGGTGGATACAGATGGCTGGATGCCTCACCCCGCATACTCTGCTCACAGCCTCATAGACCTGGGTATGGCAGTGATGGAGATTATTTCTCCAAGCCCAATACAGAGGATATTGTTGCCATGGTCATGGAGATGATGGCAGAATAATAGATATTCTGTAGAAGGGGCAATAACCTTTGTATCTATTGCTCAGATTACTTGAGGTTATGAAAAACCTTCTGGGTATCCTCATCTTGTTCAAGACGATCCACAAGCTTTAATAATTCTTGTGCCTGTTCTTCATTCAATTCAACAACGGTATGAGGAATCCACTCTACCTCCGCACTGAGGGTGTTGAGGTTTTTTTCCTCAAGTGCTTTCTGCATGTTGCCAAAATCATTGAAGGCGCAGCGGATTACAAATACATCTTCTCCTGCGTCATTCGTGCTTTCCCCCATTTCTTCCAGGCCAAAATCAATCAATTCCAACTCCAGATCATCATGGTTGAGTCCTTCGTTTTTCAATTTGAAAACCCCCATTTTCTTGAACTGGAAACTCACACTTCCGTTGGTGCCCATTGCGCCATTTCCTTTGTTGAAGTGTGATTTGATGTTGGCAACAGTTCTGACATGGTTGTCTGTTGCAGTTTCAACCAGAATGGCCACACCATGGGGTCCGTATCCTTCGTAAAGGATCTCCTCGAAGTTTTCCATTTCTTTTCCCTGTGCCCTTTTGATGGCAGCCTCAACCCTGTCTTTGGGCATGTTGACACTCTTTGCATTCTGGAAGCAACGGCGCAGGAACGGATTGGTACTTGGATCAGGTCCACCCGTTTTTACGGCAATGGCAATTTCTTTGCCAATCCTGGTGAACTGTTTGGCCATCCTGTCCCAACGGGCAAACATCGTAGACTTCCTGACTTCAAATATTCTTCCCATGGTGTTGAATTGTTGCTTTGGTGAACGATCACAAATTTAAGGGTTCCCTGCGGGCTAAAAAAAATCCCGGTCCATTTGGGCCGGGATAATGATAAATATTTCGGGAAATTAGTCTTTTAGTTTGCTGTGTTTTTTGCTGTAGACAAAGTACACAACCAATCCGAGGGCCATCCAGGCAAAAGCAACTTTCAGTGTTTGGCCATCCAATCCAACAATCATTGCCAGGCAAATTAAAGCTCCAAGCACACTGACTACAGGCGCTAAAGGCGCTCTGAACGGGCGTTCAATGTTTGGTGCTTTGACCCTGAGGATCCAGACCCCAATGCTCACCAGTACAAATGCGAACAATGTGCCGAAGCTTGTCAGGTCACCGGCTACATGTCCTGGAACAAATGCAGCAAATGCTCCAACAAAAACAAAAAGGATCATGTTGGATTTGTAAGGAGTCTTGAACTTAGGATGCAGATCACCAAAAGCTTTTGGTATCAGCCCGTCATTGCTCATGGTGTAGAAGATACGGCTTTGTCCCATCAACATCACAAGGATCACGGATGAGAAGCCGGCAAGAATCGCTACAGTAACAGCAGTGGCAAGCCAGCTGTATTCCTTCATATAGGTGGAAATGGTGTAGGCTACTGAAGCTTCGCGTCCTTTTTCAGGATCAACAAATTCCTTCCAGTTGGTAACCCCTGTCAAAACATGACCAAACAGAATATAGAGGATTGTACAAACCACGAGTGATCCTAATATACCAATCGGCATGTCACGCTTAGGATTTTTGGCTTCCTGCGCAGCTGTGGATACGGCATCAAAGCCAATAAACGCAAAAAATACAATACCTGCTCCACCAAGGATTCCTCCCCAGCCATGTTTGTTCCATGGGCTGTAATCGGCAATTATTTTGCCTGCCTGGTCCATTACTGGTGGCTCATTGGCCGGAATCAGGTAGGGAACGTAGTTTGCGGGATTGATGAATTTCCAACCTAAGGCGATGAAGACCAGTACAACCGCTACTTTGACGAAAACGATGATGGAGTTTACCATGGCAGATTCCTGTGTTCCTTTGATGAGCAAAAGGGTGAGCAACAGGAGGATAACCAGGGCTGGCGCATTCATGATGCCGGCATGCAAAATACCAGAGGAGTCGGTAAAGCTTTCAAAAGGAGAGTGGCACCATTCATAGGGAATGCTTCCCCCCAAAAGCTTATTGAGGTATTCGCTCCAGGCAATGGAAACCGTAGCGGCACCCAATGCATATTCCATGATGAGCGCCCATCCAATGATCCAGGCAACAAGCTCTCCCATGGTAACGTAAGAGTATGCATAGGCGCTGCCTGCAATCGGTATCATTGATGCAAATTCAGCGTAACAAAGACCAGCAAAAGCACAACCTACTGCCGCTACAATAAAAGAAAGTGTAACGCCCGGGCCAGCC
>CAILKQ010000011.1 GCA_903834825.1 uncultured bacterium
CGTAGAATTGAATAGGAACAACAGTTCCATCGATGGTGGTATAGTCCTTGCTCACAACGGCATACTTTCCAATGTTAAACACTGTACAGTAATTGCTGATGGTATAATTGGTTTTCCAATGGTAGGTTTTCTTGTTTTTCTTCTTCAGCACTTCCTTTAACAGACCAGGACCCGCAACCACTAAATTTTCTGGTACAGTGATGAACATGTCAACACCCTCGTTGGGTTCGTCGCTGGGGTGGTCTTTGCAAGGAAAATAAACCCTTCCCCCTTCTTTCTGGCAATTGATCGCTACCCAATCGTTTCCACTCCTATCTTTGGTGAAGGTGAAACCACCCGTCCATGGGGGCTTTACTGCTATTGGAGGTTCTCCGCCATAGGATACCCTGACAATATGCCTGCCTATTGGGAAAGACTTGTCACCGGTGATATAAATCTTGTCATTTTTGTGTTCAAATTTTACTGGCTTGTTGTTCACGTTCACCTTGCTTACCGTCAACAAATGAACCAGGTCCAATAAAATAGAATCTGTAGGGGCGGATAAAATCACATCTACATCCACATATCCCTGAATGGATTTTTTCTCGATATCAACATCCAAGGCAATCGTATAATGCCTGATGTCCATGATGGCTTGCAATGGATTCAGCTTTCCTCCTGAAGACAGGTAGCTGATGTCCCTGTTTTGCGCATTGAGTGCTGATGAAATGACCATTACGCTTAGCATCAAGAAAAGCGCAGGGCTTAGATTTCTGTTTAAAAAATTTACCATAATGAAGGGTTTAATTGGCTTTTATATTTCTAGGCAATTGGTCTTATTTGTAAAGCTTTGATACATCAACAGAAAACAACCCGGGATACCTTTGCTTGATGATTTTCTGTTCCTCGGGTTTCAGCTGCTCAAGTCCTATGGGTTTGTCTTCTGGCCGGATTCCTTTTTGGTTGAGCCGGTTAAACAAGCTCCAGTTCCGGGTATTTTTACCGGGTGCTGGATCTTCGGGTTCCTGTGCCATAAGATCATATCTCGTAAAATCAATCAGTTTTTCTGGGGTATTGGCCTGCCAATTTCTTAGGGTTGCCATTCTGAAACCTTTGTTCATGAACCACTTGATTTCCAATTCAGCCTCTGATCCGCAAATGCCGGATCCACGTTGAACAAATTGATAGTTGATGCTGTCGTTGTTTTTGTATTGCTTACGCCAAAGCATTCCATATTCCCCCTGGGTAATGAATTTTGCGTCTGGCCACCTGCGTCGCGTCTCCTTCAGCCAAATTTCCAGTCCATCCAATCCATTTCTTCCACTATAGCCATATATTTTATACGCATCAACCAGGCTCATTTCCCAAATGCAGGTTACCCATGCAAACTTATTGAGTGCAAATCCGGTGTCAAAATGGGCTGCGGTGGTAGACAACATTTCCTTTGTTCCAATATCGGTTCCCTGGCGGAGAATCGTCTCAATCGGACCGACGCCCTGCCTGCTGCCGCAGCGGATGCCATTGATAAACCTGGGTACAGGATACCTGGCATTCAGGAAATCAACGGTCCAGCCATCGAGATTCACACAATCAATCATGTCTGCTTTTCCCTGTGCTGGCTTGCAAAAATGTTCACGTGATGGGTAATAAGGATAGGAAATGGATCCCTCGCCATCACCATTGTCAACGGCATACTGGCTCCATATATTTCCCTGGCAGACATGAATGCCTTCTTTTTCTGCCAGGTACTGTAGGTTTTCGGCAGCGAGAAAACCAGCAATGATGCTTTTGGGACGGTATCCCCCACCCACCATTGCTGAAACCATCTGCAAGCCTTCATGCAGGTCGCGGTTAATTTGCTCACGGGTATTGTACATGTTGGCAAAATAGCCACCTGGCAAAAAAGTAATTTCGTCCCCAAATTTTTCATGGTAAGAGACAACCAGTTTTTTTAAGTCCACATAATTCGGACGCTGATCTTTTAGTGCAAGCCAACTGAAAGACCATGTAATCCGCGCGCCTGGCCAAGCGTTTTCTATGGTTTCCCTAAACTTTCTGGCGCCTTCCGGCGTGTGAATAGTTGATTCGTCTGTGCCATGAAATGCATCGCGCGAAGTTTCAATCTGGTTCACCCTCACTACTGTGCTGAACGTAAAAAAACGGTTTCCCAATAATGTAAGTCCTTCCTGAGCAGAAATATTCAAGTGCAGCAATGCAAACTGCATCAAAAGCAAAACAGCAATGCGCGTATTGAATCTTTTCATCTTTTAAATTTAATCATAAACAGGTACTTTAATATGCTTGGGTTTGATTTATATTGATGCGCACCTGAATCTTTTTCAGCAAGTCCATCCACTACTGCTTAAAGCCTGTCACCGGATCAACTGAGCGCAGCTTTGGCAATTCTTTTCTTGGAATTTTCTCGTTTCGCATGGCTGTATTGTAGACAAATGCTGCCACAATAGTAGCTGACTGTTTGAGGTCATCTGGCATCAAGTGATCGTAGCTGTCCATGTTGCTGTGTTGGGTAACCAATCGGTCCTGAATAAACTGGAATCCGGGTAATCCAACTGTATTGAAAGATATGTGATCAGTACTTCCCGTATTTTGAAGGGTAACGGTTTTGGCCCTTAGATCATTGAAAGGGGCAAACCATTGTTGAAATATATTTCGGGCCGCCTCATTTCCTTGGAGATGTATCCCTAACACTTTCCCAGTACCGTAATCCAAATTGTAGTATGCAGAAAGTTTATCATGGGCTGGCAATAGTTTCATGGTTTCTGCATCGCCAAATGTTTTCTTTACATAACCCCTTGATCCCAATAAACCTTGTTCTTCTCCGCTCCAAAGTGCTATGCGAATTGTTCTTCTTGGTTGCACTCCTATTGCCTTTAGTATCCTGATGGCTTCCATCATTACACAGACACCTGCTGCATTATCAGTAGCGCCAGTAGCTGCAGGCCATGAGTCAAGGTGAGCGCCGAGCATCACTACTTCCTCTTTCAAGTCTTTATCGATACCGGGTATTTCAGCGATTACATTGTATCCTTGCGTGTCATTTGTTTGGAATCTTGTTTTCACATCCACATCCATTTTTACAGGAATTTTGTTTCTGAGCAGGCGGATGATCGTGTTATAATCTTCCAG
>CAILKQ010000012.1 GCA_903834825.1 uncultured bacterium
AAATGGCGTATTCAGGATGTTTGGCGTCAAAAAAATCTGGGTGTAAAGGAATCATCATTCACTTCCATCATTCCACACCATGGCGTGATGATGTACAGGCTTTATCCAATCAAATAAAAATCATACCATGAGAAAAAGAATAATTTACAGTACGTTGATGTTTTTATTTTCTGTGCATTCATTTTCACAGCAAAATATCCCTGGGCTATTGATGGCAAAAAATGGCAATACCATTGCTTCCAGCAAACAATGGGAAAAGCTCAGGAGGCCTGAAATCCTGGCCATGGTTGAAACCGAAATGTACGGAATCGTTCCTGGTGAGTTGAAAATATCCGACATCAAGATACTTGATCAAGATGACCAGGCGCTAAATGGAAAGGCCATCCGTAAGCAGGTTAAAATCACCTTTCGGGGCAATCAAAAAGAATTGAGTGTTGAATTGTTGATGTACTTGCCCAAGGGTAAAAAATCATATCCAACATTTTTAGGCTATAATTTTGGTGGCAACCAAACTGTTTATAAAGATACCGCCATTCATATCGCCAAAGAATGGAATGGTGCTGCAAAACCCCGTGGAGTTGAAACTGCCAATTGGGAAGTGGAAAGACTGATCAATGCAGGATGCGGTGTAGCCACCATGTATTATTGGGATATCGCGCCAGACAGAGAAGATTTTTCCATTGGCATTTATCCATTGTTGTACAAGGCCGGTCAAACAAAGCCTGCGAACAACGAGTGGGGATCGCTGGCAGCATGGGCTTGGGGACTGTCTCGCGCATTGGATTATATGAAAACAGACAAACAGGTTGATGGATCTAAGGTCATTGTGGTGGGCCACTCCCGTTTGGGAAAAGCCTCTCTTTGGGCGGGTGCCAGAGACCAGCGTTTTGCGGCTGTTATATCAAACAATTCAGGATGTGGTGGTGCCTCCATTTACCGCGATAAAGCAGGCGAAACTTTGTTGAAAATGAACAACCGGTTTCCCAGATGGACAGCTGTAAATTTCAAAAAATATACCGAAAACGAATCCTTGCTCCCATTTGACCAGCACATGGTGTTGGCCATGGTAGCACCCAGACCACTCTATGTAGCCAGTGCATCCGAAGATGCTTGGGCTGATCCTAAAAATGAATTCAAATCAGCATTTTTCGCTACACAGGTATACCATCTCTATGGTTTGAAAGGTATTGAGTCTGATGTTTTTCCAGCATTGAATTCCCCAGTTGGTTCAACTGTTGCATACCATATCAGAAATGGCAAGCATGATATTCTGGCATATGATTGGGATGAATACATTGCGTTTGCAAAGAAGTATATTATGGGTAATTAAAATAAAAATTAACAGCGAGATGAAAAAAAGCATTTGCCCGTTACGCCAAAACGCACCAGCATTATCACTTTTTTTAAATTAAACAATTACTTGTCAGGTATTGAAAATCAGAAATTAAATGAAGAAAATCACGCTCGCCTCAATTGTATTGTTGTTCATCAGTTTAAACCTTGCAGCACAAAATCTGCAAAAACGCAATGTGCTTTTCATCGCAACAGATGATTTGAATATGGCAATAGGTTGCTATGGCAATGATTTTGTGAAAACGCCCAACATTGACAGATTGGCCAAAAGGGGTGTTAAATTTAGCAATGCCCATTGTCAAATACCTTGGTGCAGTCCTTCACGCTCCTCTTTATTAACAGGTTTGCGTCCTGATTCAGTTAAAATTTTTGACCTTGATACCCATTTTCGTCAAACTGTTCCAAACGTTGTTACCCTCCCTCAGCATTTCAAAAATAATGGCTATCATTCAGCAAGAATCGGCAAAATTTTCCATTATAATAATCCCTCTGGTATTGGAACGAATGGTCTTGATGACTCCCTTTCCTGGAACGAAAGGGTCAATCCAATAGGCCAGGGTAGACTGGAAGAAGACAAAATCATC
>CAILKQ010000013.1 GCA_903834825.1 uncultured bacterium
ACGCATGTTTGAATGGTCTTCCCAGCAGTTGTTTTCACATCACCTGCGCAACATGGTATCCAGTGCTGCCCAAGGCTCGGATGTTTATTTCAATGGTATCCATCAGGGTCCATTTTCTGCATCTCTTGAAACCCAACTTTTTCCTTTTTATGATATGCTGGAAAAAGGGATTGTATTCATTCCTAAAAGGACTGAGCTGGCCAGCCTTTCTGGAGTAGCCATTGGCATGCGATCACCTCCTGCTGAGGCCTTTTTGAAACATGGAACCAATGGGGCCCGCGTCATCCATCCCATAGGGCAGCCCCCATTGGTATTTGATCACCTCGATTGGTACTGGGGCGGGGCTCCTCTGATAGAACATGACTTTTCTCGCTATGCTTTTGGCGTGAAACGACGCATGTTTAACTTCCTCCCAACTACTCCTTACGGAATGGTGACCATGGTCCCTGATGTGGCACTCCCCGGACTCAGAAGCCCCTATAAAAATAAAATTTCAACCGATGGTGCGTTTTTCTATGACGAAAAGGGCAAAGCATATGGGCCTGTGGAATATCGCCCCGTCGTGGAAGCTGCATTGCGCGAAGCTTCCGCCAACCTGCCGGTGGTTGTGAAAGGCGAAGCCAACTGGTCTGCAGCTTGGCTGGATGCCAAACATTTGCGCATCACACTGATCGATCCCGGATACGTTGATCCAGCAGACCGTGATGTTGAAATTGTATTGCAAAAAGCGGGGTGGACGCGTTGCAGAGATATCCTAAAGAATGAGGATATTCCCATTCGCCATCGCAGCATCCGCCTGCAAATTCCTATGGGCACATTGCGCATTGTTGATTTGATACAATAAACAACGCGGTCGTCTATTTCCCCAATTGGTAGATTGTATTTTGAATCTTTCCTGTTATGGGTTGTCCATTCTTAGCAGTGAGTTGATAATTAATTTCCATTGCCCATGTTGGTTTGATGCCAGGAATGGTAAGAAACAATTCTTTTCTGTCAGCACTCATTTCAACCTTGGTAACAGGAAGTGATTTCGTATTGTAGTGGTCTGATCCGTATTTTCTTGACCGGTTCAAATCCCATGTTTGTATTTTAAAGGACGTATCATTTTTTACTTCCCTTATGTTTAATGCATGTGAAAATGTTAAGCGTACGCCTTCCTTTTTGACATGTAGACCAATGGGAATGGTCGATTTTTCACCCATATACCTTATCCGGTAAAAACCACCCAACTCTGGCTGGCTTGATCCCCATGCAGACAAGCCACAGGCGTATAATTGACCATCTGAAGGGTTGAATCTTCCGCGCATAACGCCTGTAGAAAACTTTGGAATTGGCAGTTCAAACAATCCTCCTTGAACCTGGTCTCCAATTTTTTCATGTGGGACGATAAATACTTTTCCATATCCGTAAGAAAAACTCAGCAGGCTTCCATTCAACGGCCCCCATTGTTTACTATCTACCCAAAGCAATTCCGAAGGCGATCGGTCAACATCCTTTTCAACCCATACCAATGGTTGTTCCATTCCTCTATCAGAACTATCCTTTGAGGGATTGTATCCAAACATGTTTCCGTAAAACTTATTGTTTGCTGTAACCCAGTTGATCCTGTTCATCGGATTCCAATGGCCTTCCTGATCTGTTACAAGAAAGGATCCATCTGGGTTGATGCATACGCCATTGGCAGCACGGAAACCGTTTGCTATGATGTTTGTTGTTTGACCGTCTTTGCTCACTTTTATCAGGGTGCCATGTTGTGGCACAAGGGCTCTTCTGGCATGCCGGCCACTTTTTGCGTAGTAAAAATTTCCCTCCTTGTCTGTTTGAAGACCCATGGCAAATTCATGAAAGTGATTGGTTACCTGGTGATCACTGTTGAAGCTTTCATAAAAATCAATTTCTTCATCACCATTGAGGTCATGCAGTTTTACAAGCTGGTCTCTGCAAGTCACAAATATATTTTTATCAATAACCTTGATGCCCAAAGGTTGAAACAAGCCTGCGCCAATTCTTTTCCAAATTAAATTGCCTGATTTCTTCAAAACTCCTTCCACCAGCCAAATGTCTCCATCTGTTGAACAAATCACGGCTTTGTTTTTATCCTCCAAAAAGTCAATCCCACTCAATCTCATCTGGTTTTTCCAAGGGCTCTGGTAGGGCAATTCCATCCTGTCTACCTTAAATACCCCTTTCTGCTCTCCTGTTGAAATGGCTGCCAATAATTTTTGTGGATATTGCGCTTCACCACCACGCGTATAAGGCAATAAATTTTCAGGATCCTTGGTGGATGTCGAAAGCGTTTTAAAATCCGTGATGCCTGGGTTTGCAATCAAAATTTTTACCTTAATTGATTTTGATGCAGGCACATTAAGCACATAAAACCCTTTTTCCTTCTGCAGGCTAACATCTTTTCCTACAATGGCAACATGGGCATTGATTTTTGCAATTCTCATTTTTAGCATGGTTGCCGAAGGAGCGATATTGAGTGTTCTTGTAAAAATGGGTTTATCGGCAGTTCCTTCCAGCCCTAATTTTTCCAATACCATTGCGTTGCCAACGGTATAAGAAATGATCACCTTGTCTTTATAATGGTAGAGACCCTTGTATTGTGTCCAGGAACGGGGCAATGGACCAAACCTTCTTTTGTCTATGGCCATGAACCGATTGTCAGCAAAGGAGCCATCTGTTGGATTTGCCCAACCCGGTTCCACCGGATTAGAAAAATGAAGGCTTCCAATTGTCCTTGGCGAGATATTGTGTTTCCCGTTTAAAAGTATTGCTTCCCAATCAATAAAACCCTTGCCTGTCCATCCTCCTGCAACCCTCATCAAATCATGGTCAAAAATCATCCAGGCATTTCCTGCAGCAATGCCGCCAGCGCCTTCATCCAGTCTTACGGCGATGCCCTTGTAGGCAAAGTTGGCCTTTGCATAATTTTCATCTTTCAATGGGGCTGGTCCTCTCGATGTTTCGCGTGGATCGGCAGTTGAATCAACCAATTCATAGGTATTGATGAAATAATTTCCATAGTCCATCTCCGCCCAGGGTTTCCGTTGATTGGGCTTTGGGCCTTTGGTATTCCCTGCAGGAATACTTGCTAAATAATTTGAGTCAACCTTGAAATACGCTGTCTTGTTTTGTTTCAGCATAAACGCTTCCCTCACATAATTGATTACATCATATTTCTCTATTGGCGTTAAGTTCGTTTGGGCGGGCATCCCACCATATCCCCTGGTCAGTGTTTGGTACATGGAATAAGGATCTTTTCCAACTTTGAATTGATCTTTCCAAAATTTAAACGCAGTAGGAATTGATCCCTCCTGGCTCGGGGTTCCGTGGCAGGTAATACAGGTCTGGTTGTAAATGTCTTTGCCTTTTGTAAATGATGATTCCTTGCGACTTTCTATATCAGCCAACAATCCCTTGTGGTCAATCTCTTTTTCATAAGCAGGCAATTGTTTTTCCTCAAGCGTAAAAATAGCTGCTGCTGGTTTGTACATGCTTTTATTCTTGCATGCGGCCAGCAACATGAAGATGAAAATTGAAAACGAAATTATTTGTTTGGTTGATGATGCCATATCAATATTTTTTAAACGTTGTTTTACTTTTTGGGATGAATCAATATAGATCTCATTACTGGACATACTCTGAAATTATCATTTTTATTTCAGTTATCTGCCGCTGTTGGGCCTATTATTTTAATAAGTAGGCCAGAATGATGGACAAATTCGTGTTCCTCAGTTCTATATGGATTGGACGGACTGCTGGATTTGTTTATCGGTGTAGTAGAGATTAATCATTTGTGCAAACTGGTATGATAATTTTATAGCTTTACGCATGCCGTTGTCCGAAGAGCCTTACCGCTATTTTGTGTTGAACAAGCCCTATAATATGGTCTCACAGTTTGTGAGTTCCCACAAAGTGAGGCTTTTGTGCCACATCCAATTTGATTTTCCGGAAGGCACACATGCCATTGGTAGGCTGGACAAGGATTCAGAAGGATTGTTGTTGCTGACTACCGACAGGAGAATCACCCGTTTGTTGTTCCAAAGCAAAGTGCCCCATTTCAGGAAATACCTGATCCAGGTCAGGGGAGAAGTAAACGAAGCAGTTGTTGAACAATTGAGAAACGGCGTGCCGATTCCTGTTGCTGAAGAAACCTCATATCTGACCAAACCCTGCGAAGTGGAACATGTTCAGGAGCCAGAGGGCCTCTTCTCCAATGGAAATGAATTGCATGAAAGGGTTCCGCGCAGTTGGCTGACCATCAGCCTCACGGAAGGCAAGTACCACCAGGTCAGGAAGATGGTCCAGGCTGTAGGCCATCCCTGCAAACGGCTGATCCGCCTGTCCATCGAAGACATTGAACTGGAAGATATGCAACCCGGCGAGATCAGGGAAATGAACCAGGAAGAGTTTTACAGGCGGTTGAGGCTGAAGTAAAATGAAATCACTGTTTTATTTCATTTTACCCAAACGGCTGCTCAATTGAAATGCTTTGTTTTGAGAAAAAGTATGGACGATCATCACCGATGTACAAACAATCTTCCAACCTGATGCCAAACTCTCCTGGAATTGAAATGGTAGGTTCATCACTGAAACACATACCCGGTGCAATTTTGGTCATGTTCCCCTTTACGAAATTTGTCCATTCATGCCCCTCTAAGCCAATACCATGGCCTGTTCTGTGTGGCAGTCCGGGCAACTTATAATTCTTGTTGAAGCCAGCAGCTTCAATCACTGCCCTAGCAGCGGCATCTACTGAATCACAGGTAGCACCAATCTTTATGGCAGCGAAAGCAGCATCCTGTGCTTCTTTCTCGAGGTTCCAAACATCAGTCTGGCGTTGACTTGGTTTGCCCACAACAATCGTTCTGCTGATATCAGAGGCATACCCCTCACAACTCGTTCCACCATCAACCAATACCACATCTCCTTCACGGATGGTCTGCGGAACAATGCTGCCATGTGGCAAGGCAGAATACTTTCCTACAATGACCATGGCACCGCCACTGTAACCCAGCTTTCTGAAGGCTGCTGAAATATTTCCGCTGAACTCTGCCTGAGACATATTGGGCCGGATGGTTGCAAATGCTGCCTTGTAGGCTTCGATGGTGATATCGCTTGACTTTTGCATCAATGCAATTTCAGCCTTGCTTTTGTACATCCTGCATCCTGCA
>CAILKQ010000014.1 GCA_903834825.1 uncultured bacterium
GGGAAATGCCATCACAAAAATCAAAGCATAAAGAATTCGGGATTTCATTGTTATCAGTATTGAGGGATATTCCCTTTTTATTTTTTGAATAAATTTATCATTGGGTGTAAGCATTTTTGTACCAATTTTTTTTGCAAGCTGATTGGCATAAAGTAATCATCTGATTTTATCAACCGGACTTCCTTAAGACCATTTTGCCTGGTATGATTTTTTTTGTCAGGTTCTGTTTACCTGTAATGATCTGCTCAATGATGAGGCTGGAGGCTTCTTCTCCAATCCGTTTTGTATTGGTGTCAAAACTACTCAGCGCGGGGTCTACGATTTCCCCAACAAATTCATTTCCAAAACCAAACACACGAATTTTCCCCGGCACAGCTACTTTTTTTTCCTTGAGGTGGCGGATGATTTGTACTGCACTTTTGTCTGAAATGGAAATAATGGCATCAATGCCTGGTTTTAACTTTAGCCAATTGTCAACGGCTTTTACTACTTTTTCTAGTGTGAAATCGATATGAGTAATCAATTTATCATCAATTTTTATATTGTGTTTCTGGAGTACATTCTGATACCCCATGAATCTTTTCTGTGAAATGGAAAGTCCTTTAGAACCCAGCACTATGGCTATTCTACGGCAACCTTTTTTGATCAGGTATTCTGTAACTGCTTCTGCGCCTGCCTCATCATCTGCCAGAATTTGTGAAACTGGAAGATTGTCTGCAACCCGGTAGAATTGTACAATCGGAATTCGTTTTCCGATATGGATTCTAATGTGTTCAAATGAATTTGTTTGAATGGTGTGGCAAATCAATAGCCCATCAATCATGTTGTTCATCAGTGCCTGGATGTTTGCTATTTCAGTTTCATGTTTTTCGTTGGAAGTGCAAATGTTAACGCGATATCCAGCCAGTGCAGCCACTTCTTGAATACCACTCAGCATTGTTGAAAAAATGGTTGTTTCCAAGCTCGGTATGATGACCCCCAATGTATGTGTAGACCGTGTAACCAGACTTTGGGCAAGCATATTGGGTTGATAGTTCATGGCCAGGGCAAGTTCTTTGATGAATTTGCTGGTCTGATTGTTTATATCAGGACGGTTGTTCAATGCCCTTGATACTGTTGTGGTTGATACACCAGCAGCCTCTGCGATATCCTGCATGGAGGTTTGCAGATCTGCCTTATTTGATCTTTTGCCAATCGTTTTTTTGGGATTTGAAATAATGAAATGATAGTTACAATCTTTGCAGAAATATCGCTGTTTGTTTCTCACTATTCCTGCTTTGAGAATGCGTTCAACCTTGTTGCATTTTGGACATTTTACACGGGCCATAATTGTGAAATTTCTATCGGTTGAAAGATAGTTATTTGAAATATTTGTGATGTTAATTTATGTAAATTATCTCATATACTGCCCAATTGTATACTCAAAATTAAATGCCGAAAGAAAAACTATCTATTGTAAGCGTAAACGTTTACGAAAACGATAGATAATTTTGATTTCCTGGATTTCTCCCTTTCTCATGAAAATGAATGTTGCTTATGTTTGGTAAAACAACTTCTGCCATATGAGAAAGCTTTACATTCATCTGTGTTGTATTTTCTTACTGCTTCTAAACTTTCAGCCAACAGAATTGGCCGCTCAATCGATGAAAGTCACTGGAAAAGTCGTTTCCTCCGACGGGAAACCCATTGAACGTGTCACGGTCACAGTAAAAGGACTGAAAGAGTCATCCCTTACAAACGAGGATGGTTTATTTACGGTTACTGCTGATAGAAAGTCTGTACTTCAATTTTCAGCGATAGGATTTAAATCAGTCGAATTGACTGCTGGTTCAGAACCCATGTCGGTGATATTGGAATCACAAACTGAGTCTCTTGACCAGGTTGTAGTGGTTGGCTATACCCGTCAGAAAAAAGTAAACCTGACTGGAGCTGTTTCTGTAATCAGTGGAGCAGACCTTGCAAAACGTCCTGTTTTTAATACCACAGTTGCCCTTCAGGGTGCATTGCCAGGTGTGACCGTTTCCCAATTTAACGGTGAACCCAATGCATCAGCCCAGATTCGTATAAGAGGTATCAATACATTAGGTAATGGTAATGACCCCTTAATCCTGATAGATGGGGTAGTAGCATCTATTGGCGATATTGATCCAAACAATATTGAAACAATATCTGTTTTGAAGGATGCTGCCTCGGCATCCATTTATGGATCGAGGGCTGCAGCAGGAGTTATCCTGATAACTTCCAAGAGAGGAAAGTCTGGCGCAATGAAAGTAAATTATAATGCCTTTTATGGAAAACAACAACCTGTAGACAAGCCCAAATACCTGGATGCTGTTGGTTTCATGAAAATGTACAATGAGGCATTGACCAATGAAGGTGCTGCTGCAAAATTTACAGATGTTTTTATTGCGGATTATTTGAGTAATAATGCCAAGGATCCTGACCATTTCCCCAATACTGATTGGCAAAAGGCCACATTCGCCAATGGTCTTCAGCAACAACATGATATAACGCTCAATGGTGGAACCGATCGCATCAAGTTGCTTGCTGCAATGAACTATATGGAGCAAAACGGAATCATCAACAATTCAGGTTTCAATCGCTATAGTCTCAGGCTCAACGCAGATTATAAGGCTTCTGAAAAACTGAGTTTTCAGTTTGATATCAACCTGAGAAGAGATATCACCAAATTGCCTTCAGTAGGTTATGGTGAGTTGTTTCGACAAGTTTACAGGGTTCCGCCAACCTACGCTGCCAAATATTCAGATGGTTCATGGGGCCCCGGTTGGGAGGGCGGCAATCCACTGGCCTATTCTTTTGCGGCTGGTGTCAACAGCAATACAAACAATACCGGCTTAATGAACTTTCAGGCCAATTACAAGCCCTTGAAAGGGCTAAATATTAATTTCAACTATGCCCCAAGGTTCTCAACTGCATTTGCAAGCAATAACCAAAAAAGGATTGAATATTTCAATGTGGATTCCAAATCCTTGCTTTTCAGTAGTCCTACCAAGAACACACTGACCAATTCCAATACCAATGTATTGAACAATTATTTGAAAGCCCAGGCAAATTATACAAAGGAATTCAATTGGTTGGATGTTAGTATATTGGCCGGAGCTGAGCAAACAGATAATGTCAATCAGGGTTTTAGTGGCTCAAGAGAACTTACCCTTTTTCCTGATCTTGTGCAACTCAATGCATATCCTGCCCTGAATCAAAATGTCACCGGCGATGCAACCTCCTGGGCCTTGAGGTCTTACTATGGCCGATTGAACCTGGTGGCAAGCAACAAGTATTTGCTGGAAGTCAATTCCCGTTATGACGGCTCATCCCGCTTCTCAGCCGATTACAAACGGTTCGGATTTTTCCCTTCTGTTTCAGCAGGTTGGATCATGTCAAAGGAGAAATTCATGAGTGATATAAAATGGTTGTCTCTTCTGAAACTCAGGGCTTCTTGGGGAACATTGGGAAATCAAAATGTTGGAGATTTTCCTTACATATCCTCCATCGTACTGGGTTCAGGGGTGTTCAATGGAAATATTGCCAGTGTTTCTGCCCAAAACACTGTTGCCAACAAAAAGATTTCATGGGAATCTACCGAGGTTAAAAATATTGGATTCAATGCTGGAATTTTGAACAATAAATTGAATGTTGAGTTTGACTATTACATAAAGAATACAAACGATATCCTTTTGACGCTTCCAATTCCATTGATTGTTGGTATGAGTCCTGGAGTTCAGAACGCCGGTCGCGTTGAAAACAAGGGATGGGATTTACAAATCAATTATAATGATCAGATCGGTAAAGATTTTAAGTTTGGTATCACTGGTGTATTCTCTGACGTGAAGAACAAGGTGCTTGATTTGAAAGGAACAGGGCCCTATATTTCAGGGTTTCAAATCACCAAAGAGGGCGAAGAAATAGGTGCCCTGTTTGGGTTGCAGGCAGCCGGTTTGTTCCAGACACAAGAACAAATTACAACCAGTGCCACCCAATATGGTACAGTAAAGCCCGGAGATATCAAATACGTAGACCAGAATAAAGATGGAGTAATAAATGCCTTAGATCGTGTAATTATCGGCAGCCGTATTCCAAGAAATACCTATAGTGCCAATTTGTTCTTTGAATATAAGGGATTTGATGTAACCTTATTCTTTCAGGGAGTTGGCAAATACAATGGTCTTCAAATTCAAGATGCTGCTTGGGCATTTTTCAACGCTGGTAGTGTTCGTGATATTCACCTTGGCCGTTGGAGCTCAACCAAAACCGCTCAAGAGAATGCCAATGCCACTTATCCCCGTTTCTTCATATCCCAAACCAATAACCAGCAGACATCAAGTTACTGGATGGACAATGCTGCTTACATCAAATTGAAAACAGTTTCAGTTGGATATTCTTTGTCTCAGTCTGTTTTGAGAAAAACTCCATTTTCTCTTTTCAAAGTATACCTGAGCGGACAAAATGTTTTCTCCTGGGATAAGGTTCCTGGGTATGATCCGGAAGCACCATTGGGAAACCCCTTTAACTACCCTCAGGTATCATCCTTTGTTACAGGGATTCAAATCAGCCTAAAATAATTCATAAAAAAGCAAACACGATGAAAAAAGTCAATATTATCATAGGGTTAGTTTATGCTGTCCTTCTGGTTGGTTGTAATAAAGATTACCTCAACCGTTATCCCGAAGATCAACCCAATAGTGCAACC
>CAILKQ010000015.1 GCA_903834825.1 uncultured bacterium
CCGATGGCAGCGATGTTGAGCTTGTCGCTCGGGGCTGTGTATCCCTTGCCAATGACGTGGCGGGGAACAATAAAAAAACCTGCAGCGGCAATCGAGCCCTGCTTGATGAAATTTCTTCTGTTGTTTTGTTTTGGCATGACTTTGGTTTTATCGTTCGTTTGATGTTGAAAATAAGCAAAAATTGTGATTTATTTCTGATGAAAATGAACTTAATGTGGAGCCCATTCATCAAAATGAAATGCTAAAGCAGATGGATTATACTTTTCATGCATGCCATCTTTAGCAGGATATTGTGCTTCAAAGCTGAGGATTAGATTTTTTTGGCAAATTTCTGTGCTTTCAATGCCAGCTCTGTTGCCAAAAAGCAATGCGCTTGCGGCATGGCCGTTTCTGTTCTGTTGATGACATCGTCCACAAACTGTTTGCCAAAAGGAAGGGGTTCGTTGTTGCAATCAAGGTAGATGGTCTCCTTGTTGTTGGCCATGTAAAGGTGATTACCTGATCCGTATCGGGCAATGTCTATGTTTTTCCTGATCTCAATGAATCCATCTGTTCCAAGAATCGTCAGCCTTCCATCGCCCCAGGTTTTCAGGCCATCGGGGGTAAACCAGTCTACCCTGATATAACCCCCACCGCCATTGCCTTTCAGCATCACATCACCAAAGTCCTCAAATTGGGGATATTGCTTGTTGTTGACATTGCCGGTTTGGGAAGCAACCACCTCTGCCGCAGTAGAGCCAGTAAAAAACAGGAATTGGTCAAACTGGTGAGACCCAATATCACAGATGATTCCGCCATATCTTTTCTTGTCAAAGAACCATTCGGGTCTGCTTTTGGGACTCATCCGGTGTGGCCCAAGACCAATGGTCTGCACCACTTTCCCGATGGCACCTGCCTTGATGAGTTCTCCTGCCTTGACCGTTGCCTTGTTTTCAAATCGTTCGCTGAACATGATGGAATAGATGCGTTTGGTTTCCTTCTGCACTTTCCGTACTTCTGCCAACTGCTCCAGTGTTGTGAGGCCTGGCTTGTCTACGAGGTAATCTTTGCCATGTTTCATCACTTCTACGCCCAGTGGCCCCCTTTCATCGGGGATGCCTGAGCTGAGGACTACCTGGATGGAATTGTCTTCCAGGATTTCCTTCGCACTTGATGCTACTTTGACCTGAGGAAAGGCCTTTACAAATGCGGCCAGAAGCTCAGGCTCTTTTGCATAAACCGCTACCAGTTCTCCCCCGCCTTTGATGACGGCATTGCACATGCCATAGATATGGCTGTGGTTGATGTTGATGACGGAAAACCGGATCCGGGTTTCCACTGGCAGTTCCGTTTCTTGTTTTTCAGTAAAAGAAGATAACATTATCAGGCCACTGGCTGCTGCTGTGCTTTTGAGGAATTCGCGTCTTTGGGGCATTTTATGGGTTTAAGAGGTTGAGGGGGTTGAAGGGGTTGAGTTTACCTGCTGAAGGCAGGAGGGGTTGAGTTTACCTGCCTAAGGCAGGGGTGGTTGAGGAATACTAAATCGTTATCGTAATTTATTAAATTTATTAATTGAATCTTTATTAATTTCAAATGTAACTTCAACACCCCAGCCTTCAGCTGGTTTACCAACCTATGGTTGGCAAGTTCAACCCTTCAACTTTTTCAACCTCCCTCAACAATTCTTCAACCTCTTCAACCCCTTCAACTTCTCTAAACCTCCCTCACCATGAACTCCCGCCGCAACTTTCTACAAAAAGCTTCTTTAGGTTTTGCCGCTGCTGCCGCATTGCCCACTTTTGGAAATGCCTTAACCCAACAGGCAGATAGAAATGCCGTTGAAGACGAAGCCAGTTTTACGCTGGGTTTTGCTGGGTACTCTTTTTTAAAATTTGATCTCGACAAGTCGATTGCCATGATGAAACGCCTGGGGGTTGACCATCTCTCCATCAAAGAGTTTCATCTTCCATTGAACTCAAGCCAGGAAACCATTGATGCTGTTAAGAAAAAACTCAGCGATGCTGGAATCAAGCCATATACGGTCGGTGTTATTTACATGAGAAGCAAAGAAGCCGTAGACCAGGCCTTTGCCTATGCGCAAAAAGTAGGTGTGAGCATGATTGTTGGTGTACCCAACCCTGATCTGTTGGCCTATACTGAAGAAAAGGTAAAAGCAACCAATATCCGCATGGCCATCCACAACCATGGGCCTGAAGACAAGCTTTACCCAAGTCCTAAAGATGTATATGACAGAATAAAGGACATGGATGCAAGAATGGGTCTTTGTATCGATATTGGCCATACGTTGAGGGCAGGGGTTTTGCCTGAAAAAGCAGTGAAAGAATACAGGAGCAGGCTATTTGATTTGCACATCAAGGATGTTACGGCCATGGCAAAAGATGCCAAAGTAATTGAAATCGGCAGGGGTGCAATCAACTTTTCTGCATTTGTTGAGGCCCTGGAAAAAATCAATTACAGTGGCGTTTGCAGCATCGAATATGAAAAGGACATGAGTGATCCTTTGGTAGGCATGGCTGAATCCGTTGGCTTTTTTAAAGGTGTGCAAATGGGATAGCCTTTTGGCCGCTTATTGCACTAATTTTGTGCAATGCCAAAACTGAAATTCTTCTTGCTCTTTTTGACCTTGGCAACATTGGCCAATGCCCAGGACAGCTTGCCCAAGAAATTATCCCTGACGGAAATCGTGGTTAAGGGAAAGAAGCCTCCTGTTTCTTTTAAGATTGACCGGCAGGTCTTTCGTGCAGCGGAATACGCCAATGCAGCCAATGGCAATGCCATCGATCTCATCAAAAATCTTCCCGCTGTAACTGTCAATGGACAGGGCGAAATCAATGTCCGTGGCTCCGCCAGCTTCCAGGTTTTGCTGAATGGCAGGCCCACGCAGGGCGACCCTGCTTTTGTTTTGGCACAGATTCCTGCTTCTTCCATTGAAAATATTGAAATGATCAGCAGCCCTGGTGCTGCTTTTGATGCGGACGGCAAGAGTGGCGTGATCAACATCATCACCAAAACGGCTCCTGAAAAAGGACTGATGGTGCAGTCTAACATTATGCTGGGTGCACCACCCTTCAACGACTTTGACAACCAGCGCTATACTTCACCGCAGCGGTATGCAGCGGATGTTTCCCTTGGATACCAAAAAGGCAAACTGGAGTTGAGTTCAGGATTCAATTACCTGAGAAATGACATCGCGGGCTATAGAGAAGGAAACGTAAACACCACCATTGGCAATATCTATACTTCCTTTCCCTCCAATGGTGAAAGGAGTTTCAAGCGGTACAACTTTGGAGGAAGGCTTTCCGCCGGCCTTCAGCTTGATTCACGCAACAGGTTGGAAGCTGCCTTGTACAGCGGTAAAAAATACCAGACCAGGGTAGCAGACTTGCTCTACAACAACAGCAGAAAAAACATGCTGACCGGGGCACAATCTTCCTTTGATTATTTCAACAAGAATACGGCAGAGAAACAGGGAAGATTTACCCTTGCAAGCCTGGGTTCCAGCCATCAGCTCAGCAAGGCAACACAATTGTCGTTTTCATTGCAGTATGAAGGTGCCGATTTGGAATCACTGACCACCAACCAAAACCTCAGTTATCCAGGTTTGAAAACAATGATTCAGGAAACCATCAACCCCAGCAAAAATCCTTTGCATGCCTATCGCCTGAAAGCGGATTTGACTGATAAAAAAGGAAGCAGGGTTTGGCAAACTGGATACCAGTTCCGATACGATGAACAGCTCGGTGATTTTCTTTACCGGTACAAGAACCTGGGGATGCAGGAATTTGCCAAGGATCCATTTTTCAGCAGCCAGGTGGCTGTGCGCAACAATATTCATGCAGGTTATCTGCAGTACAGCAATGCCAAAGGAAGACTGAGTTACCAGGCCGGATTGAGGGCAGAGCAGATGCTTCGCAACCTTTCTTTTTCCGACAATGTGCCTGGCAACAGGCTCCCCTTGTTGAACCTTTTCCCTTCCTATCTCTTCAGGTATACCCTTGCAGAAAATGTTGTAATAAAACAGTCGTTCACAAGACGCATCAAGCGTACGAACAATTTCGAGCTCAATCCTTTCCCTGAACGCGAACACTCCGAGACCCTTGAGCAGGGCGACCCTGCATTGTTGCCTGAGCTGACCGGCATCTGGGAATTGGGTGTGGAGCACAAATTGTCCAAGGGAAGTTTCTCCCTGAGCCTTTACCACCAGCGCACCAAGAACCCCATCCAAAGGGTCAACAAGGTTTTCAATGATACCATCCTGGGAAGGATTTTCACGAATGCAGGCCTGGCCAGGCAAACAGGGGCTGAGGCCAATTTTACCTATCGCGTCAGCAAGGCCTGGCAAATGATGGTTGGAGGGAATGTCTATAAATACGATGTCCGCGGTTCGCTGTTCAATGGCAGTCTTCCCTTCAGCAACAACAGCTGGGTCTACAGCATCAATGCCACGCAGAGCCTTGCGTTGAAGGCCAACTGGCAGCTGCAGTTCAATGTCAACTACCTGTCGCTCAGGGCTACCGCCCAGGGCGAAGATGGAGCATTCCTCACCCCGAATTTTTCTGTGAAAAAAACAAGCAAGGACAACCGTTGGAGCTTTCAGGCACAGTGGTTGTTCATGGACATGGGCCTGGGGATTTCCAATATCCAGCGCATCACCACAAGGGGCAGCAATTTTTACACCACCACCAATTATATCTACGAGCCGGATCAGGTGCAGCTATCCGTTGGCTTCAACCTCATCAAAAAGAACCGCAAAATCAGCCTTCCGCAAAGTGAAATGGCGGAGAAGGAGTTTTAGTCAGTGACACTTCCCGAAATTGGGGGCTTACATAAATCTTGTTGTTGTTGAGTGCAAATTGTCCTTCCAATTCCTGCACCATCGAAGGCTTGGGGATGATGTTGATGCGCGACTGTGCAATGGAGTGATGTACTGTCATCAACAACATAAACGATGCTACAAAAATTCTCATGCAGGAGTGTGTTGGTTAAGGTGTAAACTTACACCATTCCCGGTTTTAGTTTTTCGTATTTCGCAAATGGCTTTTCCTTATTTCGCAATTCAACCTTCTGCAACAGATTAATCTTTGCAGCTCAAAATCAAGGTGAATGAAACAATGGGTGATGGTGAATTTGATGGTGATGGTTTCTGGGATTGTTTTGGCACAGGAGTTTGATGCCCGCAGGGATTCTACAAAAGAAGTGAGCATGCCGCAGATTGAGATCCTGACACAAAGAGACAGAATATTGTCAAAGGTTCCGGGTTCAGTTGCAGTACTTGATTTTCGGAGCATCCAAAAAATAGCACCCATTCATGGCAATGAGTTGTTCAGGAAAATTCCCGGACTGAATGTGGTGGATGAAGAAGGTGCCGGACTTCGCATCAATATTGGGGTTCGGGGACTTGATCCTGACCGGAGCCGGAATGTGCTGGTGTTGGAGGATGGGATTCCTGTTGCGCTCAATCCCTATGGTGAACCAGAATTGTATTTTACCCCTCCCATCGATAAAATGACTACAGTGGAAGTGTTGAAGGGAAGCGGTCAAATACTGTTTGGTCCCCAAACAACGGGTGGGGTTGTCAACCTTATTTCTGCCAATCCTCCTGAAAAAGAATCATCCACCCTCAGGCTCAGGGTGGGAACCGGGGGTTTTGTATCTACCTATGCCAGCTACGGCAATACAATCGATAAAGTTGGATTTCTGGTCAGTTATCTCAACAAAAGGGCAGACATGATGGGTGCTACCAGGTTCAATCTTCATGATATTGCAGCGAAGTTGAGCATTGCCCTCAGTGAAAAAGCAAAGATTGGCATCAAGCTTGGCCTTTACGATGAACAGTCCAATTCAACTTATATAGGCCTTACACAAACCATGTACGACAAAGGCGGCCAGGATTACCTTAGAATGGCACCCAATGACCTTCTGCCGGTGAGGCGCTATCATTTCTCTGCCACCCACCAATACAAACTGTCCAGTCAATGGCAATGGAACACTACTGCGTTTGCCTATACTACAACCAGGAATTGGAGAAGGCAGGATTTCAGCACCAGTGCTGCTGCTGCCAACCGGACGGGAGTTGTTTGGGGCGATGCAACCGTTCCAGGTGGCGCGCTGTATATGCTCAAAACCAATGGACACAGGAACAGGGAGTTTGGTGTTGCTGCCATTGAATCCCAGCTCAAATGGAAGACAGCAAAACAATTGTTACAGGCTGGCATAAGGCTGCTTGCAGAAAGGGCCGATGAACAGTTTTTGATAGGCAGCAAACCGGATGCTGTAGGCGGTAACCTCAGGGATGTTGAACAAAGAAAAGGAAAGGCCATCAGTTTGTATGTTCATGATAAAATTGCGATTACAAAAAAGCTGGAGATCAATGTTGGCCTGAGGGTTGAACATTTTGATTACAACCGAAATATTTTGAGGGGTCGATTCATGCTCAATGGAGTTGCTGTTGTAGCAGACACCAATGTTGTGGCTTCCAACAACCTGATAGCAGTCATCCCAGGAGGAGGATTCAATTATAGCCTGGATGAAGGGGTTACCCTTTTTGGTGGGATTCACCGTGGATTTGCCCCTCCCCGTACCAAGGATGCAATTACATCAGAAGGCATGGCATTGGACTTAGCCCAGGAAAACAGCTGGAACAGTGAGCTGGGTATAAGAGCCTTGCTGGGGAAGGATTTCAAGGCAGAGCTCACCCTGTTCAGCATGGAGTTCAACAACCAAATCATACCGGTGTCACAGTCATCGGGCAATGCCAATGCAACAGGCCTGGCAAATGGAGGAAAGACCAGCCATATCGGTGTAGAAGCAGGGGCATCTTTTGACCTGGCCAAGCATATGAAGAAAAATTTTTCCCTTGTTTTTGCTGCGAATGGCACATGGATTGAAAGCCGTTTCAGTGCAAACCGGTTCATTGTTGTTGGCGCCAATAAAGTCAATGTGAAAAATAACCAGCTTCCTTATGCACCTTCATTGATGGTCAACAATTCTATTGAGTATGCGTCAGCAAAAGGCGCCGGCATCAGGTTGTCTGGGAATTTTGTTGGGAAACAATTTGCGGATGAATTGAATACCATTTCGGCCACCGCAGACGGAAGAAATGGATTGTTGGCATCCCGCTATATCACTGACCTGTCTGCATTTGCCAGGCTATCCAAAAAACAAATCCTGTTTAGTCTGGCTGTCAAAAACCTGACCAATGAAAGGTATATTGCCTCAAGAAGACCCCAGGGCATTCGTGTGGGTATTGACAGGCAGGTTGTGCTGGGCATGGAGGTGAAATGGTGACTTCTTTTTGCAATGCTAAAAATTGACTAGCAAATCAACCCTGCCAATGCTTTCACCTTGTTCCAGACCCCATCGTCTACAGGAATGCCCAGGGCCATGTTTTCTGCTCTTGCACTGAGTGATCTTTCGCCGGGGTATAATATCCCACCATCTTCTGTTACAGGAACAGATGACCTCAGTTGGTTTATTGTTGCATTGAGTGCATGGTCAATCATTTCCTGGGTATTGATCTTCAATGGATCGATGGCGATGAAAACCTGACAACAGCTGCCACAACTGCCCAAGCCTTTTTTATCGATGCCTGCGGTAGTAAGTCCACCAGAAAGGAGGCTGGAAATCA
>CAILKQ010000016.1 GCA_903834825.1 uncultured bacterium
ACCAAACTTCCTCCTGGTGCACTCTCCGAAAGCCAGAGTTTCGGTTTAACATTGGGTGGACCGATCATCAAAAACAAACTCTTCTTCTTTGCCAGTGTTGAGAAAGAAACCCGCGAATACCCAGGTATTCCTTTCAAACCCACTGGCGGAACTGGTGCAGGCAATGAATCTACCACCAATGTCGATTCGCTGAAGAAGTTTTCTAACTTCCTCAAAACAAAATATGGCTATGAGACTGGCGCCTACGATAATTTCCAGAACTTCATGTCTGAGAACTACAAAATCCTTGCTAAAATTGACTGGAACATCAGTAAAATCCACAAGTTGACTGTGAAGTACAATGAAATGGTGAGCGAAAATGACCAGCAGCTTAACGGAAGTTCAGTACCCAATGGAGGTGGATTTGTTGTTAGTGGAAGAGCAGGATCTCAAGCCCGTCTTCCCCAAAACAGGTTCGGACTGTTATCCATGTCCTTCCAAAATTCAAATTACCGGTTCAAGGATATCGTTAAGTCCGGAACATTTGAACTGAATTCTAATTTTGGGGGCAAGTTCTCCAACCAGTTCTTAGCCACGCTCACAAATATCCAGGCTACCCGTTCTTCAGGAAGCCAGGTATTCCCTTTCATTGATGTCTTCAATGGCACTGGAAACAATTACATGAGTGCTGGTTACGAGCCATATTCCTACAACAACGATGTAATCAATGATGTATATAGTGTTACCAACAATTCAACCTGGTATAGGGGCAAGCACACCATTACAGCAGGTGGTTCCTATGAGTACCAAAAGGTAGGCAACATGTTTATGCCTGGTTCACAGAGCTATTACATCTTCAATTCACTGAATGATTTCGTCACCAACCAGGCTCCTGTTTATTATGCCTATACCTATTCATTGGTTCCTGGTCAGAAATCCATCTATTCAGCTGAATTACAAATCGGTCAATTGGGTGTTTACGCACAGGATGATATTGCTGTAAGCGATAACCTGAAGGTGACTGTTGGTATTAGGGGTGATGTACCGATTTACCATAGCCAACCATTGGAAAACCCAAAGATTACTGAACTGAAGTTCCCTGATCAAAGTGGTAACCTTGTAAGCTATAATACCGGAGCATTTCCTAAGAGCAAGATGCTCCTCTCACCCCGTATCGGTTTCCGCTGGGATGTGAAAAATGACAAAGACCTCATCATTCGTGGTGGTACAGGTATCTTCACAGGAAAAATCCCTTTTGTTTGGCTTACAAACATTCCTACCAACACAGGTATGTACCAGTTCGGATCCAATGTAACAAATGGAACGCCAGCTGGAGCGACCGCACTTCAGACCTACAAATTTGATCCTAATCCTGATGCCTATGCAAGCAGGTTCCCAACCACAGCAGGCACTTCAGTACCTTCCAACATTGTGGTATCGGATCCAAACTTTAAGTTTCCACAAATCTTCAGAACCAATCTCGCATTTGACCAACGCATTGGAAATGGATGGACCTGGGGTATGGAAGCCATCTTTACCAAAGACCTCAACGCGATTTCGATGCGTAACCTGAACGAAAAGCCCACAAACGGACAATTTTCAGGACCAGACAACCGCCCACGTTTTAACGCCAACAGCAATGCTGAAAGAAGGTTATACCCAAGCCTTACTTCTGCCATTGCACTCGAAAACACCAACAAGGGCGGTGGATTCTCCTTCACCACACAGCTTTCAAAGTCATTTAAAAATGGCTTCTACGGATCTTTGGCGTACACCTACACCAATTACCTTGATGTAACCTCAAACCCCGGTTCTCAGGCCAGTTCTGTATGGAATGGCAATCCAACCACCGGAACACAAAATGCCCTTCAGCTTTACAGTGCTGCAGGTGTATTGCCCAACAGGATCATCGGTACACTTTCTTACCGCAAAGAATACCTGAAGAACCTGGCTACAACCATTTCCTTCTTTTATGAAGGAGCAAGCCTTGGCAGGTTCTCCTATGTAGTGAATGGCGACATCAACTACGATGGTAACAATACCACTGACCTCATGTACGTTCCAAAGGATGCATCACAAATCATCTTTGTTAATCAGTCTGCAGGATCTGGAATTATAGCTGCAACAGCACAACAGCAGTCTGATGCCTTCTTCCAATTTATTGGCAATAGCCCCTACCTCACTAAAATCAAGGGTCAGTATGCCGGAAGGAATGAAGCAACCCTGCCTTGGTATGATAGGGTGGATTTCAAAATTCTCCAGGATGTATTCGCCAACATAGGCAAACATAAAAACACCATCCAGGTAAGTCTTGACATCCTCAATTTCACCAATTTCCTGAGCAGCAAATGGGGTGTAGTTAAATCTACTACAGTAAGGAACCCATTGATTTTCGATTCTTTGGATCCTGTTTCAGGAGCACCAAGGTATCGTTTGACTCAAATCGGTGGCCAATTGGTAACACAGCCATTACAGGTAGTGAACTCATTTGCCAGCACATGGGGCATGCAATTTGGTATCAGGTATATTTTCTAATAAAACCAATCAATCTTAAAAAAATAACCCCGGAATTTCCGGGGTTATTTTTTTATCAACAAGTATAGAAAGCGATTAATACGACGGTGAAGACCAAAAAGAAGTTGGAACTGGAATCATGGGTTAGATTTCATCTGCTCGACAAGGCTTACAAAAGCGTCTATTCCCATTGCATTATCAACAGAAAAATCCCCTATCCTGTCTCGTCTCAAGGCAGAAAGATAGCCTCCACAACCCAGTGCATTCCCAAAATCAAAGGCAAGGCTTCTGATATAGGTGCCGGTGGTACATACAACCCTAAAATCCACCCTTGGTAATTCAATATTGGTTATTTCAAAGACTGAAATCGTGATTTTCCTGGGTTCCATTTTAACTTCCATCCCTTTTCTGGCCAGCACATAGGCCGGTGTACCCCCTTTTTTGATGGCAGAATGGGCAGGTGGAATTTGCATGATTTCCCCAGTAAAAGCCGCAGTGGCATTTTTGATCATGTCTTCAGTGAGGTAATCGGTGCCTGCTTTAAAAACCGGTTCTGACTCCAGGTCGTAGGTGGGCGTTGTAGATCCGAGGGTAAAGCTGCCTGAATATTCTTTCTCAGCCGCCATGTATTCATTGATCTTCTTTGTGAACTTTCCGGTACAGACAATCAACAAACCGGTTGCCAATGGATCCAGGGTTCCCGCATGGCCTACCTTGCTTACCCTGGTCAGGGTGCGAATTTTCTTGACAACGTCAAAAGATGTCCATTGAAGTGGTTTGTCCATCAACAGGACCCGACCATCCAAAAAGGATTGGTTATCGATAGCAGGATGTGAATGTTGCATGGGCGCAAAGGTACAGCGGAAAGCAGGCTGTGTACAATAAATTTATTGCTTGACAAACTTGATAGAAGCATTGGAAGCGACATCAGTGAGGCGAATCTGGTAGATGCCAGGAGCAAGGGATTGTACATTGATGTCTTCCTGCAATTCCAAAAGATGGCCTGTTTGAACAATTTGGCCACTTGAAGAAATGATGGCGAAATTCTTTCCGTTGCTGCCAAGGTTTGTATTGACCAGCAACTTGATGTTGCCCGTCTGGACAGGGTTGGGATAAACCACCATGTCACGGGGATTGACAGTGAGGATTTCAGGCTCCATGTTGATGTTCCACGCTGGTGCAAGGGCTTTTGAGTTGAGCAAACTATTTCTTTTGCCATTGATCTCAAACTGGCCCCTCATGGCGATTTTTTGTCCGGCAGTGAACATGCCCATGCTGGCATCGTTGGTAAAATCCATGAAATTCATGAACATTTCACCTTCAGCAGTATTGTTGCAGGCAGTGGTTTTAGGAAAAGCAGGAGCTCCTGAATTTCCGCTGCGTTGTTTTGGTGTATCCTCAATGCCATCATCTCCACATTGCTGGTCTCCCCAGAGATGCTTCAATCCCATCCAATGGCCAACCTCATGTGTGAGGGTCCGGCCTAAGTTGAAAGGAGCACTCACCTTTCCAATGGTACCAAAAGCATCATATCTCACTACAATACCATCAACGGCCCTTTCTGCACCAGGGAAAGTAGCATATCCCGTCAGCCCTGGAACGGTATTGCAAACCCAGATATTCAAATATGATCTTGCATCCCAGGTAGTGCTGCCGCTATTGGCCAGGTATTTGATCTTGTCGTCGTCTGTCCACATCATTCGGGTGGATTTCTTTCTGACGATGCCTGTAGTAGCCTTTCCCATAGGATCAGTCTTGGCCAGTTCGAATCGAATGCTGGTATTGGCAGCTAGTTTGGCAAAAACGGAAGGGATTTTTGAAAAATCCTTGTTAGACTTTTCAAAATCTGCATTGAGTGCGTTGATCTGGGAAATGATTTGTGCTTCGCTGATGTTTTCAACGGTATTATTATACACAACATGAACCACCACGGGGATGGTAATGATTTTTTCAGGAGAAATATTGTTGCTCTGCCCTGAAATTACAGGCATGGCTGTGTAAGCAGCAGCAGTACAATTGCGTTGTGCATTGACACTGAATACAGTGCATAAAGACAGTAGTAGGATGAAAAGCCTCATATATTACCGTTTGGTGATGAGGTTTTCCTAAGAGATTGAATTGTTGGGGAATTTCGGAGGATTGGATTCCCTTTCGGGATGATGCTGGGTATAAAAATTGCACTTTAAATCGGCAATAGCAAGTTGCAATGCAGATTTTATGCTTTTTATACCCTTAACCAATCCATTTTATCCAGAACTTAACAAATTCACTTGAACATCAAGATAAATTCAGGAAATTTGAAGCATGAAGAGGCTACAATTATCCCTAACGACCATAAGTGTTGTTTTATTGTTCTCCTGTGGAGGAAATACAGAAAAAAGCCAGGACCAATCAAACGCTGTAGAAAATCCTATTGCTGCACCGGCAACCCTGTCGTATACGGTAATCAATTCTTACCCGCATGATACGGCAGCTTTCACCCAAGGACTTGAGGTATACCAAAACAGTTTTTTGGAAAGTACGGGGCTTTTTGGAAGGTCTTCCCTGCGCAGGGTGGATATCTTATCCGGGAAAATTTCAAAAAACCAAAAAATGGACAGCCTCATCTTTGCATAGGGACTGACTGTTTTTAATGATACCATCTACCAATTGACTTGGGAGAATCACCTGGTTTTTATGTATGCTGCAAAAGACTTCAAGCCCATTGGCCAATTGCCATGGACCGGAGAAGGATGGGGCATCACCCACGACGACGATAATCTGATCATTAGCGAGGGATCTGACAAACTTTATTTTGTTGAGCCCAAAACAATGAAACTGAAGAAAATTGTCAGTATAAAAGACCAATATGGTGCCGTCAACAATTTGAACGAATTGGAATTCATTGATGGATATGTGTATGCCAATCGCTGGCAATACGACTACATCATCAAGATTGATCCGAATAGTGGCTATGTAGTAGGGATGATCAACCTGCAAGATTTTCTTCAAAAGAACAGCCGGGCAGATCTCAGTTACCTCAAAAGAGAAGGATCAACCGCGATGCAGTCTGGCGCTGTGCTCAATGGAATTGGATATAATAAAAAAGAAAAGACGCTCTATATAACAGGCAAACTTTGGCCAGAAATATTTGAAATAAGGATTCAATAAATGATTAGGGATTGCCTGATTCAGGTTGATTCTTCGCATTTTTAAATTATTTTTGAAAGTATTACGTTTTGACCCAAACCTATAACAATCCAGCAATGATAGATTCATTTGAAAAAATTCCCATTTCCATCCATGGAAATGCCAAAAAGGCCACCAAAATCATTGCCGCTGAAATCGCCAAACTCATCAGAGAAAAAGCAGCATCAGGAAAGCATTGTGTTCTTGGCATGGCAACCGGATCTACCCCAAAAACATTGTACGCGGAACTGGTAAGGCTTCACAGGGAAGATGGCTTGAGTTTTAAAAATGTCATCAGCTTCAACCTGGATGAGTATTACCCGATAAAACCTGATGCAGCACAGAGCTACCACGGGTTCATGAACAGTTTTCTTTTTTCTCATGTAGACATTGACCCAAAGAATATCCATATCCCGGATGGTACCATTGAAAAAGCCAATATCCATTCCTATGCAGACTCCTACGAAAAAGCAATTGCTGATGCAGGAGGAATAGACATACAGATCCTTGGCATTGGCGTAAACGGACATATTGGGTTCAATGAACCCGGTTCCAGCAGGAATTCCATTACCAGGATTGCAGCGTTAGACAACGGCACACGCCTTGCCAATGCCTATGAATTTGAAAATATCTCCCAGGTTCCCCGCCTTGCCGTAACCATGGGAATTGCTTCAATCCTGAAAGCCAAGAGAATCATCCTCATGGCATTCGGTGAAAGCAAGGCAACCATTGTAGCAGACGCTATTGAAGGACAAATCACTGATAACGTTCCAGCCTCATTTTTGCAGGAACACCATAATTGCATGTTTTACCTTGATGAGGCCTCCTCTCAGGAACTCACCAGGTTCAAGGCTCCATGGCTTGCAGGACAAATAGACTGGACAGAAAAAACGATCAGGAAAGCGGTCTGCGGTATGGCCATTGCATTGGGAAAGCCATTGCTGATGCTGACCAGGGAAGACTATTTGAACGAAGGCTTGGCTGATCTCCTTCAAAGACATGGCCCTGTGTCAGAAGTGAACCTTCGTGTGTTCAACGGACTCAGAGACACCATTACTGGCTGGCCGGGTGGTAAGCCCATGGAAGATGTTCCCAGGCATCCGGAAAGAAGACATCCTGCCTCAAAAAGGGTTATCATCTTCTCCCCTCACCCTGATGATGATATCATTTCCATGGGTGGCACTTTTATACGATTGGTTCAACAAGGACATGATGTGCATGTTGGTTACCAGACCTCCGGAAATATTGCTGTGAGCGATGAGTTTGTAATGCGACAAATCGATTTTGCAGTTGAATTTGACAGCTTTTTTGAGATTGACAAAAGCAGGGCGGGCAATATTTGGAAAGACGCAGCCGGGTTTATCAAAACCAAAACACCCTACCAAAAAGATACCCCAGAAATCAGGAGCATCAAAGGCATGATCCGCAGAACGGAGGCAAGGGCAACCTGCAGGTATGTGGGTGTTAAGGACGAGAACATGCATTTCATGAACCTCCCCTTCTATGAAA
>CAILKQ010000017.1 GCA_903834825.1 uncultured bacterium
ATGAACTACCCAGGTGCCATTCAACTTGGTATTGGGAAAAAGTTTTTGGAGAATTATGACTGGTCAAAGTTGGAGCAGCATCCTGAGTGGGTTGAACAAGATTGTTTTGCGGCAGGCATTCCAGGTATGCTCCATATCATCTACCAACCAAAGCGAAAAATCTATGATTGGAAAGGCACAATAGTAAAGCATCTTGAACCCGGTATATCCTACTCCGCATTCTACTTTGATCCAGCCACGGGTAGAAGATTTGATCAAGGCATCATCCAAGCAGTTAATGGCGAATTCCAGTCAAAGGGACTTCCGTCTCCGCAAGATTGGGTGCTGGTTTTAGAACGAGCAGACACTAAACAATAGTCAATGCGGCCGCTCAAATTCTATTATTTAAGTTTTATCATTTCGCTTCCAACTAAGAGAAACGCACCTGTGCCAAAATTTTGCCAACTTTCAGCAATCAAGCAGTAAGTGTACTTTATGCAAGTGGCGCTTTATGAAAAAATGGTCATGAGACTAAATTCCCTTAATTGTCTGGAAAATGGTTTTACGAAAAACATTTTATGCTTGGCATACATAAGAATAAATTCTTGAATTTCATATTGATCTGACTTCAGCAATATTTCAGAAATTTTTGGCCTTGATAAAAGGATCATCAGGGCAAAGCTTTTCGGATTGATATTTTATTGCAGCTGCTTCACATTCTTTGCGCAACCTGGCAAGAATTTTTGCATATTTTATATCTGGTGCAAGATTGCTTTTCTCCAGCGGATCATTTTTCAGGTCATACAGCTCTTCAGGAGCATTGATCAATCTATACCGAAAATATTTCCATCTTTCGGTCCTCATCGCTTCACTGGAAGGAATGTCAGGATTGTCCCATAAATGCTCTATCAAAATAGCATTGCGGTTCAAATGGGCTTTTTTGTTTACCAACAAAGGAGTCAGGCTCTTCCCCTGGTAGTTTTTAGGAGCAGTAACTCCTGCCATGTCCATCATTGTCTTTGTGATATCAATATTCAACACCATTTGATCAACGCTGGATGATTTTTTTACCCTGGGGTCATAAATGATCAAAGGTATTCTGATCGATACATCATACATCAGCCATTTATCCGCCAGTTGGCGATCGCCTAAAAAATATCCGTTGTCGCCCATCACAATAATAATGGTATTGTCATCTACACCCTTTTGCTTCAGTTGTTTTCTGATCTGACCGATTTCATTGTCAATTTCAGTAATCATGCGATAATACCCCTTGACCATCTGCTGGTATTTTTCCGGGGTATCAAACCTCCACTTCCATCTCACCCTGTTGAAGCCTTCTCTGACTTCTTTTGGAAGACGATTGAAATATTCATCATCGCCCAACAATGGTTCAGGGATTTGAATATTTTTATACAGATCAGCGGATTTGTCCTGCCAAAAATATTGATCTGTTGAGTTGTCATGCCCATGCGGAGCGCTAAACGATAGAGAAAGACAAAATGGTTTGTCTGCCGGGGCATTCTTGATGAATTCCTGTGCCTGATACCCTGTGTACCTGGTAAGGTGAACGGTATCTTTTCCGATTTTTTTATAAAAATATCCCCGACGATCAGGGCTCCCTCCCCTATCATAAAAGTCGCTTTGGTCAAAATATTGCTTGTCAGCATCAATGACAACACCCAACTTTCCAAAGAAACCGACATGATAACCATTCTCCTTTAAAAGTTTGGGGTAGATGATATCTGCATAAGGTTGCTTCAGCCTGGGTTTTTGAAATGTATACCCATGGGTACGTTCATACAAACCAGTTAAAATGGAAGCCCTGCTGGCAGCGCAAATAGGTGTGGTTGAAAATGCATTTTTGAAATATGTTCCAGTTCGTGCCAGCGCATCCATCTCTGGCGTCTGGATGATTGAATTGCCTGCAACTCCGAGTGCATCCCATCGTTGGTCATCAGTAAGAATAAAGATGATATTGGGTCTTTTTTCCTGGCCTATAGCCATGGCATTGATGACCAGTAGTCCAACGAAGACATTAAAAAAATATTTCAAACAGTTCATTTTTATAAATAGCAGTGAAATTAAGTAGTTTTAGGGCAATTTATGTCGCTTTGAACTTTGAAAATTTAATTTAACGATGCAATACCGCAGGCTGGGAAAAACTGAACTGAATGTTTCTGTGATAGGATTTGGCGCCTCTCCACTGGGAAATGTATTTGACGATTGTGACGAATCGGAAGGAATCCGATCCGTGCACTGTGCAATAGACCTTGGCATCAATTTTTTTGATGTTGCTCCTTTTTATGGCATCACCTTGGCAGAAACACGTTTGGGCGATGCCCTCAAGGGAAAGCGGAATGACATCCTTTTGGCAACTAAATGTGGCCGTTATGGATTGAGGGATTTTGATTTTAGCTACCAACGGATCCTTGACAGTGCAGACGAATCGCTAAGAAGACTTCAAACAGACTATGTCGATTTGATGCAACTACACGACATTGAATTTGGCAGCAAAGAACAGGTGCTGAACGAGGCCATTCCGGCCCTTCAAAAAATAAAAGCATCCGGGAAAGCCCGTTTCGTGGGCATTACAGGACTTCCCGTCAACTATCTCGCAGACATCGCAGAAGAAGTTGAAGTGGACACAGTACTGTCCTGGGCACACTATAACCTGCTCCAAGATGAGATCAATGCAGCACTTGTTCCACTTTGTCAACAAAAAGACATGGGATTAATGAATGCTGCGCCGCTTGTTCAACGCATCCTTTCTGATGCATCCATTCCCGCATGGCACAATGCGCCAGTTGAATTACAAGCGATACAAGCCCCATTGCTTGCGTGCTGCAAGAAATATGGTGTTGCCCTTAGTGATGTTGCCATTCGCTATGCCATTGACCACCCGTTTATTGCCAGCACCATCATCGGCATGTGCGATCAACTCAACGTGAAAAAAAATATCGGCGTATTGGAATTTTCAATGCCAGAAGGACTGCTTGATGAGATCAATCAATTGGTGTCCCCTGTAAAAAATACCATGTGGTATGAAGGCATGCCCGAGAACAATATTTCCAGAAAAAATCCATAAGATGAAAGCATTGTATTTGACCGCCATAGGAGAAACAGCTATCCGGGAGATTGACATCCCCATACCAGGACCCGAAGAGGTGTTGGTAAAAATAGGCATGGTGGGCTTCTGCGGAGGAGACCTCAATGGTTTCAAAGGCCTTTTCGAACTGCAAGAATACCCCAACATATTGGGCCATGAAGTGGGTGGAACAATTGTAGAAATGGGCAGTGAGGTGCCTGACAGTTTTCATACGGACATGAACCTCACCGTTTATCCCTACCAGAACTGTGGGATATGCATCTCCTGCAGAAAAGGAAGAAAGAATGCCTGCCAAGACAACAAGACCATGGGTGTAAGGCGCCCTGGTGCCATGACTGAATATATTTCCCTTCATTGGAATGATGTATTTGTTTCAACAACACTTTCACTGAAAGCATTGGCCTTGGTTGAACCCTTGACTGTTGGCTTTCACGCAGCAGCAAGAGGCAGAATAACCCAACATGATACGGTTGCTGTCATCGGATGCGGAATGGTTGGCCTTGGTGCCCTCGCTTCTGCTGTCCACCGCGGAGCCAAGACCATTGCCATAGATGTGGATGAATCAAAACTGTCCATCGCCAAAAAAATTGGCGCATCACATGTCATCCAGCCTAACCTGAACAACCTTCATGATGCATTGATGGAGATCACTGGTGGAGATGGGCCAGATGTCATCATTGAAGCTGTTGGAAGCCCCATTACTTATCGCACCGCGGTGGAAGAAGTTGCCTACACTGGAAGGGTTGTCTGTATTGGCTATGCAAAATCACCCGTGGAATTCAATACAGGACTTTTTGTGCGCAAGGAAATTGAAATCCTGGGATCACGCAACTGCACGACAGAGTTCCCGGAGGTGATCCAATACCTTGAAGAAGGAAGGTTCCCCATCGATGAGGTGATCAGCAAAACGGTATCGATTGATGATGCCGGAGAGGCCCTTGCCAGTTGGGCTGAAGATCCCAAAGGCATCATAAAAATCATGGTCAACTTCAACCAAACAAGCGCATGATCAAATCTGCCGTAACCATAGCATTGGTTCCCCAAATCAAAACCGGTCCATGGATTTACTGGGATAACCTGGAAGAAAGCATGGGCAAAGCCGCTGCATTGGGATTTGATGGCATTGAACTGTTCACTGCATCGGGGGATGCCATTGATGCAGGCCAACTCAAAACATTATTGCAGCAATACAAACTAAAGCTGGCTGCAGTAGGAACGGGCGCAGGAAAGGTTATCCATGGCCTTACCCTTACAGATGCCGATAACACCATTAGAAAAAAAGCTATTGCTTTTATACAAGAAATGATGGAATTCGGCGCATTGTTCGGCGCACCAGCAATCATCGGTTCTATGCAGGGAAATGCTCTCCCCGGCGAGACACACAGCAACAGCATTGGCCTATTGGCAGAAGCATTGAAGATACTTGATCAACATGCAGGACACCTTAGGGTCAAGCTGATCTACGAACCACTCAACCGGTATGAAACCAACCTGATGAATACCCTGGATGATGCCGCGGCATTCATCGAATCCAACACATTCAACAACATAGTATTGCTGGCTGATCTTTTTCACATGAACATTGAAGAGGCTGATCCTGCAGCAAGCATTCAAAAAAATATTCAGCACATTGGACATGTCCATTTTGCGGACAGCAACCGGAAACCCATTGGCTTTGGACATACACAAATGGAAAGTATTGCCAATGCATTGACGGCGTCTGGCTATGATGGATATGTATCTGCAGAGGCCTTCCCATGGCCTGATCCAGATCTTGCAGCAGCACAAACCATTCGTTCATTCAACCAATTTTTCAAATAACCATCCTCTTAAAAAAAATACCATGCAACGTTTTTGTCTGGCCCTTGATTTGGTAGATGACCCACAATTGATCAGTGAATATGAACACCACCATGCAAAAGGAAGTGCATGGCCTGAAGTAACCCAACATGATATTGATGCGGGTATCAGCAATATTGAAATCTATCGGACCGGTAACCGGATGTTCATGATTCTTGAAACAGATGATGCATTTACATTTGAAAAGAAGGCCTTGTTTGATGCAACCAACCCCAAGATTGCAGATTGGGAGAAATTGATGTGGAAATTCCAACTGCCCCTCCCCTGGGCTAAGGAGGGAGAAAAGTGGGTATTGATGAAAAAGATATTCAAATCATAGAAGCAACTGCTCAGACGCCAAAACAAATGATGCTACTCGCAAAAAATATGTCACGCATCCGCAATAACTAACATTGATTAGCATGGCCAATTTGAACATCATAATATCAAACGAGGATAAATAAAAATCCCCGGCACTGCCGAGGATTTAGTAGCCCAAAAGGAGTTGATTTCGAATGATTTAGGACGAGATTTGATTGATTTGATCAATTTCTAAGAACCCCTATTTTTCATTTTGGGCAGTTTAAAATATTACAGTTAAGCCAACCTCTAACTGATGTATAATGAGGGACACATACACATTCATAAAAACTAAAAGTGTTTTGTAAAAATTCATATACCTATCCATTTGTTGCAATTCAATACTATTTGCTGCATTTTCTCAAAATTCTCTTCCTGACTTTGTAATAAACAGAACTGAGCCATGATTCTTTGCCAATTGTGCTGTGGCGATTGTATTTTGTAATAGGTATCTCCATTTAGGTAGTCAGCAAAAAAGCGAACGGTTTGCATATAGGTCATTAGTTTTGCTCCAAAAGCCAGATTTTCGAGTTCAACTGTTGTCAGAAAAGTGGCTTTTTTCAAATAGCCGCGTGTATAAGCTTCGAACACTTCCATATTTATACCAATACGGGATAGATCGGCGTCGTCTTCGGCCCCGGAATTGGCTGCGGTACGGATAAAATCGATAAAGTCAAACAATACAAATCCGGGCATTATTGTATCCAAATCTACAATACAAATAGGTTCGTCATTTTCATCGAAAAGCAGGTTATTAACTTTTGTAGTACAGTGGATAATACGTTTGGGTAATTTGCCCTCTCGAAATAATTGTATGGATTTCTAAAAACTGGTTTCAAGTATTTTCATTGATTCCTTCTGCTTTTTCTCAACAAACAATTTGGCTTTCATGGTCTTCTTTTTTGCCCCTTTTCGATCATTAACCAAAGATATTACAGTTGATGTAAGCCTAGCCATCTGTTCCTCAATGTCACTGTCAAAAAACCAATCTTCTAATCCTATGTTGTACCACATATATCCTTTGCTGGTCTGCTCTTTAAATCTTCCCACCAAAGCAGGAATTCCATTACCAATGCACATGATTGGGGAGTGTTGCTCCAAACCAAACAAACCGGCAGAACGAACATATACACTTAATGCTTCGTCTGTTAACCAGAAACGATTTCGCCATACCACATTTTTTTTCACATCTTCAGGCAACAAATCATATAGCATTTCTTTTCCCAATAAAACCTGTGTTACATCCTCAGGACAAATAAGTACTTTATAATTGGTTTTGCGTACAATTTCAATTATTGCATCCCGATAAGGTTTAAGATCATGTTCCTTCATCAATTGATTTCGCTTGTCAATACTTTCATCATATTTCCTATTGGTTGTAGGAATCTGCCAATATGGGGTTCTACGGTATTTCGGTATCACACAAAGAAATTTTCCTTCTTTCAACCCATTTTCTGACATGAATTTCAATGCTTCCGCTTCATTTCTCAAGTCACAGGCGAATGCACCATCTGGTGCAAAATCCATGACTGGAGCCTTAATTCCCTTCTTTTTGGCCATTTCAAGCGAAACAGTGTCCCTGAAAAAAACAAATTTTGATTGATTCAAAATGCGGATTATCCTTTCATCCATTAACTCTTCCGCTAACGTAATTCCATAGACGCCAAATGACTTTCCAGTCTTATTTATCCAGGTTTCAACATCTTTACTTGCCACCAATGAAGGTCCTGATCCATGCAACAGGAAATCACATTCCTTAAATGCAGTATTTATGGCAACTGTATCATGATTGTCAATAATCTGAAGCGTTGGAAACCTTTTTTGAAGCATCTTTTTTACACTACTGTCTGTTTCCATCGCCCACAAACGAACTTCTGCTTCAGGCACATATCGATCAAGAAGGGCAAGCACACCTGGAGTATGAGCGATATCACCAATATTGATTGACTGCCAGGACGATCGTAGTAAAATTTTCTTTTTCTTTTCAATTTGTTTGATAGCAGTTATTTGACTTTGACAATCAACTACAAATAAAAATGTAAAATATAATAATATTAGTATTGAACGCATTGGTTTTCTATTCATGGTAATGATCTATGCTGATGTAATTCCGATTTGATAAAACAAAGTGCATTACTTAACAATCAACTGAAAAACAGCTGCAGGAATAAGTTCATCCGGATGTTCAAATTCAAAAGTTAACGCTGAACACTCGATTGATTCTGTAAATTCAATCCTGTTTATCGTCTGATAGTTGTCTCTGATCTCCTGAATCAAATCTCCTCCTCCATCGAGAATTTTATAATTTCTTACGCAAAAAGGAATGACCGTTTCAGGATGTGTCAATAAAACAGATTCCAAAGGATGATCAAAATCGGTATCAAAGAAAAGTTCAATCGATTGGATCGTCTTCTTTTCATTCCAATGCA
>CAILKQ010000018.1 GCA_903834825.1 uncultured bacterium
AAAGGTGGCGCAGCCTGTGCCATTATTTCAGAGGAAGAAGAAGGCATTGTTCAGCTCAATCCAGATGCGAAATACATTGTAGCCATCGATCCATTGGATGGTTCAAGCAACATTGATGTGAATGTTTCCATCGGTACAATTTTTTCTGTTTATAGAAGGAAATCAGTGGTTGGAACGGCCATTACCCTGGAAGATTGTTTGCAGCGCGGTTCAGCACAGGTTGCTGCTGGATATGTCTTATATGGGTCTTCTACCATGTTGGTCTATACTACAGGGCAGGGAGTAAACGGTTTCACGTATGAGGCAACATTGGGAGAGTATGTTTTGTCTCATCCTGATATGCACATCAAGGCTGATGCCAACATCTATTCCATCAATGAAGGCATTTCAAAATCATTTGTCCAGCCAGGCATTCATGCTTACCTGAACCAATGCAAAGATCAGCATTTTGCTGCCCGGTATATTGGCTCTTTGGTGGCAGACATTCACCGCAATTTGTTGAAAGGGGGAATCTACCTCTATCCCGCCACCATCAATCATCCACAAGGCAAACTCAGGTTGATGTTTGAAGCCAACAGCCTTGCTTTTGTTGTTGAGCAAGCAGGCGGGAAGGCTACTGATGGCGAAAAAAGAATACTTGATATTGAACCTACCCATATACACCAGAAATCTCCGCTGTTTATCGGCTCCCTCCAGATGGTGGAAATGCTGGAGGATTTTTTAGGCAAAGCGCAATAATCTTTTGATAAATCTCAACAATTGCTGCAAGGGAACAGACGCTAATCCCCTGAATATCAAAATAAATAGATATTTTTACCGCAGCGTATCGTTGACCGGATTTCCGTAATTCCCTAAAAATTGCCAACAATCCCAAATCTTTAAAAATAATGAATTCTAGCAGGATTGAAGTAATGCAGTTTTTGGCGAAGCAAATTGATCAGGAAATTGATGAGTACCTGAAGGATATCGATACCAATTGGCAACCCTCTGATTTTTTACCCGAAAGCAATCATCCTGACTTTGTAAAAGAAATCAAGGAAATCCAGGAGCAGTGCAAGGAACTTCCCTATGATTATATGGCGGTTTTAGTAGGCGATATCATAACTGAAGAAGCTTTGCCCACCTATGAAAGTTGGCTGATTGATATTGAAGGCATCAGCAAAGCAGAACCCCAAGGCTGGAGCAAATGGATCAGGCGATGGACAGCCGAAGAGAACCGCCATGGCGATCTATTGAACAAATACATTTACCTCTCGGGGCGGGTGAACATGCAGCAAATGGAAATCACCACGCAGCACCTGATTGCTGACGGCATGGAGATTGGTACGGCACGCGACCCTTACCGTAATTTTGTGTATACCTCTTTTCAGGAACTGGCCACGAACATTTCTCACAGGAGAACAGCCACCATTGCCAAACAGCATGACAATGTACAGCTCTCAAAAATTTGTGGTGTGATTGCAGCAGATGAATTGCGGCATGCCAGGGCTTATAAAAGCTTTGTTGCTAAAATATTTGAATTGGATCCCAGCCAGATGATGCTGGCTTTTGAAGACATGATGAGAAAGAAAATTGTCATGCCCGCCCATTTTATGCGGCAACAGGGGGAGAAGATTGGAGAGAGCTGGACCCATTTCAGTGATGCCGCCCAGCGCCTGGGAGTATACACCAGCATGGACTATGCCAATATCCTGGATTCCCTGATCAAGGAGTGGAATATCGGCAACATCTGTAATCTCACCGGTGCTGCAGAAAAGGGAAGGGATTACCTGATGACCTTGCCGGACAGATTCAAAAAAATATCAGAGCGCGTTTCCATCAAAGCGCCGTTGGATTACAAGTTCAACTGGATTTATTCATAATGAACTTGTCTTCAGCAAATAAATCAAGCTGATTTTCAAGATTGGCTTAAGTTTGTCGCCATGCACGTATTTACCTACAGACGAAAAATCATCATTACCTGCCACAAATGGCTGGCCCCCTCCCTGGAAAAAGAAGTCATTGCGTTGGGTTTTAACCCGGAACGTGTTTTTCAAACGGGTGTTGAACTCATGGGTACCATGCAGGATTGCATTCGGTTGAATCTCCACCTGCGCTGTGCCAGCCAGGTCATGTACTCGCTCAAATCCTTTCTCTGCGAAGATCCTGACGAACTCCACCAGAACCTGGTGACCCTGCACTGGGAAAAGCTGATCCCTCCCAACGGCTATTTCTCTGTGACCAGCAATGTTTTTCATCCCAGCATCTCAACGAATCTGTTTGCGAACCTGAGGGTAAAGGATGCCATTGTTGACCGCATGCGCGATACCATCAGGCGTCGCCCCACCACCGGATCCGATTTGTTGGGTGCAGTCATCTATCTCTATTGGAAAAACGATCAGGCAGAAATATTCATCGACACCTCAGGAGAAACCCTTGCCAAGCATGGCTATAGAAAGTTACCCGGTCAGGCACCCATGTTGGAGGCCCTTGCTGCTGGCACCATTCTTTCCACCAAATGGGACCATGCCATGCCTTTCATCAATCCGATGTGTGGCTCAGGAACATTGGCCATTGAAGCTGCCCTAATGGCCACCAAAAGATCCCCAGGACTGCTGCGCAACAATTATGCCTTCATGCATATTTTGGGATATGAGACTGAAATGTATACCAGTGAAAGGATCAAGCTGGATGAGCAGGTTATTGAGCTGCCCGGTATGAACATCATTGCCTCAGACATGAGTGAGCGGGCCATTGAAATTGCCCGGATCAATGCAGCCGCGGCAGGGGTAGACCACCTTATTGATTTTGAGGTCTGTGATTTTGAAGACACCACGGTTCCGGAAGGAGAGGGTGTTGTGATGTTCAATCCGGAATACGGGGACCGCATGGGCGATGAAGTTGAGCTGAATGCCACCTATGCCAGGATCGGTGATTTTCTAAAGCAACGGTGCAAGGGAAAAACAGGATATGTTTTTACGGGTAACCTTGATCTTGCAAAGGCCATTCGCCTGAAAACAAGCAGGCGGATAGAGTTCTTCAATGCCACCATTGATTGCAGGTTGATGGAATTTGAATTGTATGCCGGCACAAAAAGAACCGACAAATGAAAAAGGAAAGTGGGAAAAGTATACCAAGAGGTTGAATCAACCCAATTGCATTGTATGAAAAGGATGATCTTTATTTTGCTCCTTGTTGCCAATATTTCGGCCTTTTCCCAGCCCAAGCTCACTTTCCATGCTGCTTCAACGATGAAGATCCTGGGCAGGGCTTTCCCTCAGCAAACCACTTACAAACGCTTTCCCGATAGCCTTGAAATGCACCTGCGCAAACCCGTCTGGAGCCTCAGCACAAACAGTGCTGGCATCGCCATTTATTTTGAAACCAATTCAACCCAGGTGGCCGCCAAATGGAAGACTGGAGGTGAAGTGAATTTCCAACATGTTGCCGGTACACTCGTGAAGGGTGTTGATTTGTATGGGCTCGATGGCAACAAATGGTATTATGCCGGCATTGGCCGTCCATCCAACGGAACCCGCCATGAATCATCCATCATAAAAGGCCTTGATGGGGCCATGCGCCAATATATTTTATATCTTCCTTGTTATGACAATACCGATTCAGTGGAGATTGGCATTGATGAGCATGCCATCCTGCGAGAGCCCGCTACACCGGTGTTGGCATCAGCACGACCGATTGTTTTCTATGGCACCAGCATCCTGCAAGGCGCTTCTGCCATGCGTCCGGGAATGGCCTATCCTGCCATCCTTGAAAGAAGGTTGCAAAGGGAAACCATCAACCTCGGCTTCAGTGGCAACGGCCAGTTAGACTCCATGCTGGCGGTAATCATGTCTACTATTGATGCGGCCTGTTATGTGGTGGATTGCGGTCCTAACCTCAGTCCGGAAATGGCTGCGGCGCGCACGCTTCCTTTTTTGAAGCAACTCAAAAAACTGAAACCAAGCACACCAATCTTGTTGGTATCCAACATTGACTATCCTCATGCAAGGTTCAATGCCACGGTAGCCAAAAAAACAAAAGCAGTCAATGCACATTTTCTGGATGCCTTCAATGCCATGAAGAGAGAAGGGTACCAGGGAATTTATTTTCTTCCTTCAACCGGATTGATTGGGGATGACGGAGAAGCCACAGTAGACGGTGTTCACATGACTGATCTTGGTTTTTACCGCATGGCCAATGCCATTGAAAAGGAGTTGAAGAAGATCTTGAAATGACCCGTCATCCGCGCAATGATAAAATTTTATTTGCTTTATCGCGTGAAGGTCATGTCTTTTCCCAACTGCCATTTGTTGTTGTAATAGCCAGCCGCTTTCACAGCAGTTTCGCCTTTCTCCAACATGTCCAATGAAAAGATCATGAAGTCTGGGAATCCACTGCCTCCTGCGAAATATTGGTTGGCTTCCGCTGCACGCATGCCTTTCAATCCTGTACCACCAATCAGGGCAATCGAGCTGAAACCATTGTTCTGGTTGGGCCAGAGGTGGTAACTGCCAAGATCATTGCCCTTCAAGGTATCTGCACCAACCACAGCAAAACCGCTGTTGATCTTGATCGGGCAATCTTTCAACAAATTTCCAGCAATGGAATTGGTTGTCATGTTGCCAAAAAGGATGATGCCCCTTCCTGCATATTTCACTGAATCAAATTCATTGTCTGCAATGATATCAATGGCACCATTTCCACGGTAGTACCAGGTTTCTGCATCGTATTTGGCCTTGTTCAGCATCCATGCATTCTCTTCCGCATTTCCTTTTGTACCATAAACAAAAACCATCTTGTGCTGGAAGGCTTCCTTGAATCCGCCATTCCTCATTTCCCCTTTTTCATGCGAAGGTGCCAATTCATTTTTTGTCCATTGCTCTTCAAATTTCAACAAGACCAATGGCGTATTTTTTGCTACGATCTCTTTCATGGATTGTCCATCCAGCTCAATGTTGACGGTATCTCCAGCCTTGAAGTCTTTCAGGTCAAACTGCAGTCTTTTCAAATTAGCAGTAGTTCCCTTGATGGATTTCAATTTCATGTCCCGCTTCAACATCACCTTGCTGAATTGGTACTGTTGGTTTTGCTGCAACAATCGTACCCAATGGTGTGTGGATGAAATCCCAACAGAGGCCGTTGTAAAATCAATTTCATTGACGGCATCACTTGTTGGAATGGTATGTTGTTTGAAGTATTCAAATATGGGAGGCCAGTCTACACTTTCATTGCCAAACCAATGCGAGCCGCCGGGATATTCCTTGTAGCTAAAATCAGGATGGAATTCTGCCAATACTTTTCTCATTTGCCTGGCGTATTCCACCGATACAGTTGGATCTGCATCGCCATGGAAAATATAGACTCCGCCGGCCTTGTAGTTTTTGGAAAGGTTGATGACGTTGCCGGTATTGCTGGCCCTGATCAATAATTTTTTGGTATCTGTTGTTGCGTCTGTAGGAACCTTTCCATCATGAGAACCATATTCTGCAAGCGTTGGGTAGCCCGCGCAAGGTGCAATGGCCGCCCAGTTCCCTGCATAGGTGGCACCCAGGTACCAGGTGCCATGTCCACCCATGGAATGTCCTGTAAGATAGACCCGTTGCGGATCTGGGCTGAACCTGCTCTTGGCAATCTCCAGCACTTCCAACGCATCCATCCTGCCCCAGTCTTCCCAATTGAACCCCCTTGGCCTTCTGTTGGTAGGCGCTACTACAGGGCCTTCTGCTTTGGGTGCATAAGCCCTTGCCTGTGAAATGGCTTCCACTTCCGCACCATGCACAGAGAAGAACAGCGATGGATTTTTTGTGGGTACTGTTTGTGGAGCAACGGCATAATACTGTACAGAACCATCAATCTTGCTGACAAAAGTATAGCTGGCATGTTCTCCCCGGTTGACAGCCGTTACCGCGATGGTGGTTGAATCAATCAGTTTGTTGCCATCGTAAAGGCCCAGCTGCATGCCATAGCTTCCTTTGTTGATGGCATCTGGCACTGGAATGGTGATGGCCACTTTTCTGCTCATCATGGCATGAACCGATGGAACAAGGGTTGTAGCCGTTTTCCCTTCAAGTGTTGTTTTGATGCTCAGGTTTTTTGCATTGATGGTTGATGTATTCAACACCACTATACCGCCCACCAATTCTCCTTTTGACTCTCCTTTTACAAGGAAAGGAAGGGTAGGGTCTGTTTTCAATATCGACAATTGTTTGCTCGGAAACTCAAGCCTGGCGTTGATCATCGCGTACCTTCCCATCCCTGCAGACCTGATGTAAATTTCATTCACCCCTTTTTTCAACTGCACTGGAATGTTCATCCAGCCATACCTGTACATGTCGCCCGCATGCGGTGCACCATTCACATAGACCATGGAATGGCCGGTGGCCACCAACACTGCCGTTTGGTTTTTGGGGGATGTATAGGTGAGGTAAAGGTATCCGCTGCCAAGGGCAGCACTCCTGAAACTCCCTGCGCTATCGGGTTTGATGGCTGACCATTCAGCCTTCTTGCTTCCTCCAGCAAAAGAAAGGGATTCGCCAGCTGCTGGTTTTATGCCCGCATTGTAGAGTTGAAAGGCCAGTCCATCACTGTACAAGGCCTCTCTTCCGTATTGGTGCACACTGCCAATGGCCAATCCTTCGGGAAAAAAATAGGTTGTTTGTCCGTTCAGCGCAACGGTGAAAAGACAGAACAATACCATGAAACAGTTCGATATGGGCTTTTGCATAACATAAATATATTGGTTTTTCCTTTCTTATCTATCTTCGGGCTTCTATGAAATCTGTTCAAAAGGAAGAAGGAATTCAAATCAACAAGTATGTCAGTAATTCAGGTTTCTGTTCCCGGCGGGAAGCGGAAAAACTGATTGAACAGGCCCGTGTTACCATCAATGAAGAAATGGTGCTCCTGACTGCCCGTGTTTATCCGGGTGATGTTGTTGCCATTGATGGAGAGAAAATCAAGAACAAGCAAAAACCGATTTATATTGCGCTTAACAAACCCGTGGGGGTCACTTCTACTACTGAGGAAACGGACAAGAGCAACATCATCCGTTTCATGAACCATCCCAAACGCATTTTTCCCGTGGGCCGTCTCGACAAGGATTCAGAGGGATTGATTTTGCTCACCAATGATGGCGATATTGTCAACAAGATTTTACGCGCAGGCAACAACAACGAAAAAGAATATGTGGTTTCTGTTGACAAGGAACTCACACCAGAAATGATCCGGCAAATGGGCAATGGGGTCAAAATTTTGGGAGAACGCACCAAGCCTTGTTATATCAAGCAAGAAGCACAAAGAAAATTTCGCATCATACTGAAACAAGGACTGAACCGACAAATCAGGAGAATGTGTGCCGAGTTTGGTTACAAGGTCAAGGACCTCAAACGCATCCGGATCATGCATATCCAGTTGGGCAACCTGGCAGTTGGCAAATGGAGATACCTGACTCCTACAGAGATTGAGCAGTTGGAAAGGTTATTGGAGAAGGCGTACAACTGAGTGCTGTTGTAGGACAAAACATTACCGCAAAATTGTCACGTATCCCGCAATTTTCTTTCTTCCATTTTTGGGGTCGATGATAAAGTAATACGTTCCTGAGGGCACTGGAGATCCCTTGTAGTTTCCATCCCAGGGTTTTGTGTATCCTGTATTGTTGTAGAGTAGTTGCCCTGTGGAAGTGTAAATTTCAATAACACATCCTTCATACTGATCGAGGTATTTGATTTCCCATGTATCGTTGATGCCATCGCCATTGGGGGTGAAGGTATTGGGTGGTTTTGGCATGGCCAGGGATACGATGAAGAGGGTATCCTTGCTGGTGCAAGCGCCCCTTCCTTTTACGGCGAGGTAGTAGTAAGTATCTTCTTTTGGCTTGATGATGGTGGGTTGCAGGATGGTGGTATCGCTGAGGTAGATGGACGGTGTCCAGGTGTAGGAGATGATGCGGCCTGTTGCAGTGGACTGTATTTTTTTCTGTCCATCATCAAGGACAAAGAGGTCTGGCCCTGCAGAGATTACAGGGTAAGCAAATACTTCGATTTGTTTTTTGATGGTATCGGTATAACAACCCAGGTCTGTTTGGGCAAAGAAGGTGATGGTATTGATGGAGGCAGTGCTGTAGCGGTGTATAGGGTTTTGTAAACTTGCTGTTGCTGCGTCACCGAAGTTCCAGAACCATTTGTTGAAGACACCATTTTTTGTTTTGCTGCTGTCTGTAAAGCGGAGGAGGTCTCCCAGACAGAGAGAGTCTTCGGAAGCGAAGCCTGCCTTGGGTTGTTCGTACACCGTTACCAGTTGTTGCGCCAGGGAGTCTTTGCAATTCTTGTTGCTGGTAACAATGAGCTGCACATTGTAGGGTCCTGTGGCGCTATAATTGTGGAGGCCATTTTTTACCACAGAAGGATTGCTGTTGCGGGGATTGCCGAAGTTCCACCGGTAGGTCAGGAGGTTATCGCTACCATCCGGGATGGTGGTAGTATTGTTGAACAGGGCCCTCCCTTCAGGCAGACAGACGTTGGGCAGATCGAAGGCCGGCCTTGGTAACGCAAACACATCAAGCGGGATGGTTTTGGCCTGGCTCACACAACCACTGTCCGAAGTAACAACAAGGGATACAGTGTATTTTCCATACACGGCAAAAGCATGTGGCACAGGATTACCATTGAGGGCATTGACAGGTGTTGTTGCATCCCCAAAGTTCCATGCCCATTTGGCCAGTTTCCCAACTGCTGTGGTGGCTGTGCTGGTGAAGCTGATAGGGTTTTTTTCGCAGTTGAGGGTTGATATGGTAAAGTCTGCTGTGGGCAAGGGCCATACGGTGATGTTGCGGGAGGCAGAGTCTTTGCAAACGCTTGCTGACGAACTGTAAATATATTTAATCGCATGCGTTCCTACACCTGCTGCAGCCGGATCAAACAGACCAGTATTGTTGACCCCTTTTCCTGCAAAAACAAATGTTCCAGGAACAATCGGATCAAAGGATGTTTGCGTTACTTGACGCGGTGCAGCATCAAGGCAGATGCCTGGGACAGGACTGAAGGCCACCCTGGGGCTGGCATTGATCTTGATTTGTTTGGTGATGGCCTTGCTGCAGGAAGAGGCCGTTCCTGAGAAAGCCCGAAGGGTCACATTGAATGTTTTTGCAGGGGGCGATTGGAAATCGGTATACTTGAAGGCATAGACCTTGCCAACAAAGGGCGTCTCATCAATGGTTTTCAATGCAGGGTTGTTGTCATCCCAATAAATTTCGAGCCTTGTAACGTTGTCAAAATCAATGGTAGAGCGGTTGACGATTCTTACCGAGTCGTTGCCACAGAGCGAGTCAGGTGCAAGAACGTCGAAGGCCGGAGTAGGGTTGGTGCCAAAAACTTTAAAAGATTGGCTGATGGAATCGATGCATCCTCTTGACTCAACCACCAGCTTCACCAGGTATTGTCCTGTGGCATTGTATTTTATGGAAGGATTTTTTTCTGTTGTATTGGCTGCTGTAAATGTTGGACCATTGACGACCGGTGGAGTACCGGTATTGAAGGCCCACTTGTATGAAAACCCACTAAAGCCATCCGGGCTTTTTGTGCTGTCGATGAACACTGCTTTTGCATCATCCAAACAGACTTCCGGGATGATAAAACCCGGAACGGGCAATGGGTTTACGACAAAGCTGTTGAGCCGGAAGGTATCACTGACGCAACCCGTTTGAGACTCCGCCACGAGCCGCACATTTTTGGCCCCGAAGCTAGCATACGGATTGACCTGATCACCGTTGTTTGTATACTCTTTAAACCCTGCACCATTATCGAGGTTCCATCGCCACTTTACAATAGTGCCGGATTGGATGGTGGAAGCGTCTTTGAAGGTGATATTGGTATTGATGCAGGTGATGCTCGGCACGGTATAGGCGGTAACTGGCTTGGAAGAAAGTCGAACCAGTTTTGTAACATCATCAGAGAAACATCCGCGTGCGGATCCCACCTTGAGGGTAACGGGAACATCAGCAGCAAGGCCGAGCACCACGGGTGGAATCAGTGCACTGTTTGTATCGAGTTTTTTTCCGTTGCCAAAATCCCATACCCAACGAACACCAGTATTGGCGGGCGTTGTGAAGGATACGCCATCCTGTGCACACCCATTGCTGGAGAATTGAAAATCGGCAAGCGGCTGATCGATGAAGAGCCTGATGCTGTCTGTAGCGGTGCCACAACCAGCCCCTGAAGTGGTGATGGTATAGAGCCCTGTGTCCTTGGCCTGGTAGGGGTTGATGATCAGCATCGAACTATCACTGCTGAACCCATTGGGTCCCGTCCAGCGGTAGGTGTCTGCGCTGAAATTTCTGGCATTTATTTTTGCAGTATTTCTGTTGCAAAGCGTGACACTATCATTCAATTCTTTGGTCGAATCTTCCTGGTTTTTGAGCACAATGGTATTGCTGCTGAAATCAGAAAAGAAGCCATAGCGTGTTGTACTGCTTTGGCTTCCGTGTATGACACCAACATGGAATTTACCACTGGGGTTTTCTACAGTAACTGTCTGTCCTGCATCTGCTACATTTGTAGGTATGGTAATCCTTGATGCCATCCATTTTCCTCCAGTTCCAGGTATGGGTTCAAAAACAGACGGATCAATCAATGCCTGAGATCCATTCAATTTGAACGCATTGATAATGTTTGAGGGAGCTATCACATTGAGAAAGAAACCCTGTGTTGCGGTTGCCCTTGTAACATTGACAGATGTGGAGCCCGTACACCTGATGGGGGGAATGACAGCACCTCCAATTTCACAACCAAAACCAGTGATGTGAAATACATGGGTTGGCTTATCAGATTCTATATAACAAGAAACATCCGTCAGCTTGCCCGTATAATATTCACCGGCATTGATGGTGCCAACATTGTTGCCATTGATTTTAATGGTCGTTGCATTGTTGATTGCATACACATAGTAATGGTCAGGGGTGATGTTCAGGTATCCTCTGACGACGATGAACTCGTTTCCTGCAAGGTCATCCGGCAACAATTGGTCGCCCGCTGTGTCAGAACAGCTTTGGCCGGGGAGAGCAATGGAGTCATCTTTTGTGGATATGGCAATGGGCTTGTTTGAAACCACAGTTGTTCCACCGGGTTTTGAAGTGCCAATCGTGCTTGTAGAAGTACACACATAGGTTTCACCACGGTTGAGTACAATGGTAAAAGGCCCAGCCCTGCCGATCAATGTATTTTTGGGGTTGATGGTGATGCTTGTATTGTCTTCTGTGGCGACAATGATGAAGTCAGTTGTATAGGGTGTATTTACTGCCGTCCTGTTGTTAAAATCCATCTGTAGTGGAATGGTAAACTTCTTACCCAGGCCATTTTTGCCTTTTAGAGCATACATGTCGCCATTATTGGGATGGGCAATATCGTAATAACAGGCAATAGGAGATGCTGAGGTGATGAGCAAGCCTTTTTGATACACGATATTCGGTGCAGTGTTCTCAATCAAACCGATAAAAGCTGTCAAATCAACAGATTGTGAGCTGTTGGCTGCGATAGAGATATTGATGGGGTTAAACCCGGGGTTGGCCGGAATGGATATGGTCACGGTTGCTGGAAGTTTGGATGCCGCCATCCGTAACAATATGGGCCTG
>CAILKQ010000019.1 GCA_903834825.1 uncultured bacterium
CCCGCAATGTAGAGTTTGTCACCAAAGAAGCCGCAAGAGCAAAATTCATTGGTGATGGCAATGATGACTGGAACAAGGTATTGGATTACAATCCTCTTCCTGCAAGCATCGACTTTTACCTGGAACCCGCCTATGTGAACAAGGACAGCCTTAAAACAATCACCAAAGAGATCACCAAAAACTTCATCATCAGTGAAGTGAAGTATCCTGATGCTGTGGTCAGCAACCTGAACAATATCGTGAAAAAAACAGGATATTTTCTGCTGGCACTTGCAGGGATACTGGCCCTGATCGTGATCATCCTGATTGACAATACCATCAAACTGGCCATGTTTTCCAACCGTTTCCTGATCAAAACCATGCAGATGGTTGGTGCAACAAGGTGGTTCATCTCAAAACCTTTTGACAGCAAGGCCATCCTGAACGGACTGGCAAGCGCCGTCATTGCTATCGCCGCACTTGTTCTCATCATCTATGGCGTTGAGAACTGGTGGCTGCCCGAAATCAAGGCCCTGAGAGACAATGGCCTGCTGGCATTGCTTTTCACAGGTCTTATCCTTATTGGAATTAGCATTACCTTCATCAGCACACACAGGAGTGTGATGAAGTACCTCAAAATGAAACTGGACGATTTATATTGATAAACAACACAACATGGAAACGAAGAACAACACAATTTTCGGAAAGGATAACCTGAGATGGATGCTGATAGGGCTTGTCGTGATCGTCGCAGGGCTTGTTTTGATGGCAGGCGGAAAAGGGGATGATCCCAATGTATTTGCTGAAAACGAAGTCTACAGCATGAAGCGCATCACCATTGCCCCACTGATGATTGTTGCAGGGCTGCTCATTGAGGTCTATGCCATCATGAGGAATTCCAAGAAGTAGTTTGCTCATTTTTACCCCTGTTTCATGAATACATTCCAGGCCATCATTTTGGCCATTATCGAAGGCATTACAGAATTTCTTCCCGTGTCTTCTACGGGTCATATGGTCATCGCCTCTGCGTTTTTTAATATTGGAGATGACCCCTTCACCAAATTATTTGAAGTGGTGATACAGTTTGGGGCCATTCTTTCTGTTGTCGTTTTGTACTGGAAGAAGTTCATGGACTTCAAACGCGTCAGTTTTTATTTCAAGCTTTTCGTTGCGATCCTTCCGGCCCTGGCTTTTGGCGCATTGTTCAAGAAACACATTGAAGCTGTGCTTGAAAAGCCCCTTTTCATCTCCATTGTACTGTTTGCAGGAGGCGTCATCCTGCTTTTTGTAGACAAATGGTTCAAACATGGGGCCATTGAGAAAGAAGAAGAAATCACCTACAAAAAGGCTTTTTTCATTGGCATGTACCAGGTGCTGGCAGTCTTGTTTCCAGGGCTAAGCCGCAGTGCTGCAACCATCATTGGGGGCATGCAGCAGAAACTCACCCGTTCATTGGCGGCAGACTTCTCCTTCTTCCTTGCCGTACCCACCATGGCCGCAGCCACGCTGAAAAGCCTCTATGATATCTGGAAAAATGAGCCTGCATTGCTAAATACCCAGGGGATTAATTTTCTGCTGCTGGGAAGCAGCATCGCATTCGTTGTAGCCCTGCTTGCCATCAAATTTTTTATCCGTTTTCTGCAACAAAATGGTTTCAGGATCTTTGGATGGTACAGAATTGTGCTTGGTGCTGTCTTGATATTGCTTATCTTAACAAACAAGCTTTAGCCAATGAATACGAACAGGAAAAAGATTCAAAATGCTTGGGCGATGTACGACTGGGCCAACAGCACCTATAACCTGGTCATCACTTCCACCATTTTCCCTGCCTATTATGTGGCAGTGACCAGCAGCAATAACCCAGAGGAACTTTCCTATGTCAGTTTTTTTGGTATCCGCATCATCAATACAGCCCTACAGAACTATGCACTGGCCCTTGTTTTTTTTCTGGTGGCATTGATGTCTCCCATCATGTCTTCGATTGCTGACTACAGGGGAAATAAAAAAGCCTTCATGCGTGCATTTGCCCTGATTGGATCATTGTCCTGTGCAGCTTTGTTTTTTTTCACGCCAGACAAGATAGAATACGGCATCATCTTTTTTTCATTGGCCGCACTGGGTTTCTGGAACAGCCTGGTTTTTTACAACTCCTACCTTCCAGACATTGCAACCCCTGAAGAGCGGGATGGCGTGAGTGCAAAGGGATTTGCCATGGGGTATATTGGCAGTGTCTTGTTGCAGTTGATATGCTTTGTCATTATCTTAAAACCGGAACTGTTTGGGTTGGACAACGGAGACAAAACATTGGGACCAAGGATTTCATTTTTGCTGGTTGGATTGTGGTGGTTTGGTTTTTCACAAATCCCATTTCGTGTGCTGCCATCCAATACCGCAAGCAATAAAAAACCCAAAAAACATATCCTGATCAATGGATTTCATGAGCTTAAACTGGTTTGGAACCAAGTAGAACAAATCCCTGCCTTGAAACGCTATCTGGCTGCTTTTTTCTTTCTCAGCGTAGGGGTGCAAACTGTTATGCTTGTGGCAGCAGGCTACAGCAAAAAAAACATCTTCCCCAAGCCTGAGGATGAGCCCAAACTTATCCTTACCATTTTGCTCATTCAGGTTGTTGCCATCTTCGGTGCCATCGCCATGAGCAAGTTGTCAAAAAAGATTGGCAATATTCCTACCATGCTGGTTGGCATCGTGATATGGGTGGCCATTTGTATTTGGGGTTATTTCATTACATCCCAGACTGAATTTTATATTCTTGCTGCCTGCGTGGGATTGGTCATGGGAGGTATCCAGTCTATTGGCAGAAGCACCTATTCAAAACTCTTGCCTGCAACAACTGAAACCACTTCCTTTTTCAGCTTCTATGATGTTACTGAAAAGATAGCACTCACCATTGGACTCTTTCTTTTTGCATACAATGAAGAACTCACTGGAAGCATGAGGAATTCTATTCTTGTACTCATGGTATTCTTCATCATCAGTTTTTTTGCGTTGCTCTATACCAAGGCAGTCATCACAAGAGAAAAATATGCAAGTCTATTCCATTGATACCGGCCTTTTTAAATTGGATGGCGGTGCCATGTTTGGCGTTGTTCCCAAAACCCTTTGGCAAAAAGCAATTCCTGCAGATGAAAACAACCTTTGCAGTTTTGCCATGCGCTGTTTGCTTGTAGTGGATGGGGAAAGAAAAATCCTCATCGATACAGGAATGGGCAATAAACAATCAGCAAAATTTTTCAGCCACTATTTTCCGCATGGAAATGACAGTTTGCTGGAATCCCTGCAACGCTTGGGATTTCAACCAGAAGACATTACTGATGTGTTGTTGACGCACCTTCATTTTGACCATTGTGGGGGCGCCGTTTCGTGCATCAATGATAAACTTGAATTGACATTTCCAAATGCCTTGTACTGGAGCAGTGAAGCACATTGGCAATGGGCTACCAAACCAAACGCGAGGGAAAAAGCATCTTTTCTCACAGAAAATATACTGCCCATGCTTGAAAAAGGAAGGCTCCGTTTTGTGGAAGAAAAAAAAGGTGAAAAAACCAGTTTCAGCCCTGGCATCGACATCATGTTCACCAATGGGCATACCCGCTCCATGATGATCCCCCTGGTCCATATCAACGGCAGAACCTTGGCTTTTGTAGCTGACCTTATACCCACTGCTGCGCATATTCCATTGCCCTATCTCGCGGCTTATGATATGTACCCCATGATCAGTTTAGAAGAAAAAGAAAACTACCTCGAGGATGCAGTAGCCAACAACCATCTGCTTTTTTTTGAGCATGATGCCACAACCGTTTGCTGTACAGTAGAAAAAACCGAAAAGGGTTTTAGGAAAAAAGAAACAGTTCCACTGGAAACATTGATCTGATCATTTGAAACTGATCATGGACTGCATAGGATAGCGAAGGTTCCTGTATCCCATCATGTCTACCTTGATGCTGCCCACCGTAATCGGGCTTTCAATCCGCAACGGAACATGGTTGCCATCATCAGAAACCCATACACTCATGAGTTCGCCTCCCTCAAAAATGGTGCCACTGATCAGCATGGGCTTGAACTTGATAGCCCTGAATTTACCATAACGGGTCTTGATGACTTCTTTTCCCATGTAGCGGATATAGATGCTGTGCACCTCATCATCCAGGAACATTTTGAAGGGAATTTTTTCTCCTACCTTGTATTTTGAAAAATTGATGTTGCGCGCATAGTAAATGGAACTCAGTACATCCTGCATGCAATCCGCAATGGGTAATGTGCCTTTTGTACTCACTGCCTTGTTCTCTGCATGGTTGAAAAGCACGAGCTCATCTTTCCTGAACCCACCCTCTTCCACATGCCTGACAAATTTATAGGGCTTCAGCGTTGCAGTATCAATATAGGTTTCATACCTGTCACGCACTTTAAAAATCCAGTCATAGGATGGATTGGAAGTGCCCAGACCCACCACATGATAAACGGGCTTGGCATTGAGCTTTTCATTGGAGATGGAAAAAGAAGCGGTTCCTGCATCTACATAAAGACCAATCACGTTGTAGAAAATTTTATAAGTGATCACTTCTCCTGCATTAAATGACATGTTGTTCAGGCCACAAAATTCGTTTCCCGCACTCAACCTGATCAGGCCGAGAGAGAAAATGGAGACAAGTACTATTTTATGAAAACGTAGCATACTGCAAATATAAAACCATTGGCGGTCGGATTTTGTTCTGTGAATGACCACAAGAATAAAGTTTTCTTAAAAAGATGATTGTATATTTTTACCTGGATCGGTAAAAAAGCAATCCAATGGCACCAACGGCTGCGGGAAACATCAGGTTGATCAGCCAAACGGCGGTTATCGAAACAGCTATTCCCAGTGCATTCTCGGTCAGTGACCCCATCAGCAACAAGGCAAATTCCCAACGCAGCCCCAATTCTAAAAAAGAAAAAGTAGGCACAATGGCAAGCCACAATAGCATGATGGAGATGGCTGCAAATGTATCACGAAAGCCAATCCCCGTATTGGTCAGCTTAAAAAGCAACCAGTATTGGAGGATGAAAAAAACAAACCGAAGGGATGAAAGCAACAATACTTTTAAGAGGATATTGTTGGGGATGGTGGCCAGAACTCCAAGCTTGTCCCGGAATTTTCCGAGCATGCGCAGCGAGAGGATCCAGTTAAAAACCAAGCCTGCCTTGAAATACAGCAGCATAAAAAAAATGATGGTCAAAGGAGTCGTCCATAACAGCAAGGTTTGTACCGCCTGTAACCCTGTGCCGGCAGGATACAGATGCTGGTCTTGCCATTCCATGCAAAGGGCAATGCTTCCTGCGATACAGGTTACAATCAGCTGTGCAAAATTGCCAATAACAGTTAATGCGGTGCCCTGCAAGCGCTGTCCACTCGGAAGATGCATCACCCTCCCTGCAAATTCACCCATTCGGTTGGGCGTTGCGATAGACAAAGCAATACCCGATAAAATCATCCTGAATGCCTCAGGCAGTTTGATGGGATACCCAGGACTCAACATGACCTGCCATTTCCTGGCCTCCAACAACCACTGCAGCAGCATGATCATCAATACAAAGAACAATATCAAGGAACCCCATCCCCTAAGCGATGCAACAAGGGAAGAGCAATACAACCCAATATCTTTCTGCCCAGCCACCTGTTTGAATATATGGTAGCTCAATCCAATGAAGAGTACCGGCCCAAGCAGGTAATTGAGTAATATTTTGATACTTTTGTTCAGTGTGTTTGCTTATCCCTTCAAAAATAAACCCAGTTGGCGCAGAAAAGTAAAATTATTTTAGGGATTGATCCTGGAACCGTGATCATGGGCTATGGAATCCTGTCTGTGACGGGTAACCAAATCAAGATGCTGGAGATGAACGTGATCAAGTTGAATGGGAAAAAGGACATGTTCGAACGCCTGGGGACCATCAACAACGTAATCCAAGAAATCATCGACAAATACAAGCCAGATGACATGGCCATTGAAGCACCCTTCTTTGGAAAAAATGTACAAAGTATGCTGAAATTAGGCCGAGCACAGGGTGTAGCCATTGCTGTTGCCATGTCCAACGGCCTGGCTGTAGCAGAATACTCACCCAAAAAAGTCAAACAGTCCATTACCGGCAATGGAAATGCCAACAAAGAACAAATCTGGAAAATGCTCAACAGCATCATGCCACTCACCAATACCATCAAATACTTTGATGCCTCAGATGCACTGGCGGTAGCCGTTTGCCATCATTTCAATGCACATGGCCTGGTTACAACGGTTGCTGCAACGAAGAAAAATACCCGCACCAAAAAATCAGGAGGATGGGAGGATTTTATCAAGAACAATCCTGGAAGGATTGGATAAAACGCAGAAAGATTTACTTCAGCTTGATGAGAAAATAAATGGCTGGCAGGAATAAGATCAGTTTGAAAAATTCAAATGCTCCCACGGCAAGATCTAGCCCCATGTGGGCTACCACAATTCCCAGAAACAACCATGCCGCCCATTTTTCTTTTGACCAGATGAAAGACAGGGCAAGGAAAAGGATGATGTTCAACAACGCATGCGCTGAAGGATACAGGATACCAAATATTGCATAGGCTCCGGTGAACGAATAAACGAGATCAAATAAACCCAGTGCAAACAAGCATCCGAGCAGGACCATGAAAAAATATTCTTTGTTTGCTGTCTTGGATTGATGGATCATTGGTTGAGTGCTTGAATAATTTTCTGTTGTGCATCCTTCAATTCATCCTGAGAAGGCTTCAGCTTGGGTCTTGTAAAATTCAGGTCATCTGCTGTATGGATGGGCACCAAATGTACATGGGCATGCGGAACTTCCAATCCAATCACCGCCATTCCACAACGCTGGCAAGGAAAGGCTTTTTCAATGGCTTTGGCAATGGGTCGGGCAAATTGTACAACAGCCCCTAGATCACTTGCATCCATGTCAAAGAACTTGTCTGTCTCCTTTTTAGGAACCACCAAGGTATGACCGGGCACAAGAGGAAATACATCCAAAAAAGCATAGAATTGATCATTCTCTGCAATTTTAAAGGAAGGAATTTCCCCTGCAATAATTCTAGAAAAAATTGTTGTCATGTTTATCAGATGGCAATATGATCGATCGTAAATACCATCTTGCCATTGGGTGCAACGACTTCAGCCAGGTCCCCAACTTTTTTCCCAAGCAGCCCTTTGCCAATAGGGGAAGTAACGGATATTTTCTGCATTTTCAAATCCGCTTCTTTTTCAGATACAATCTGGTAAGTAACAGACTTTTGGGTAGCCTTATTGGTGATGGTGACTTTGGTCAGGATGGATACCTTGCTGGTGTCTATCGTAGATGCATCAAGGATGCGGGCACTGGCCAATTCTGTTTCCATGCGGTTGATCTTGGCTTCAAGCAAACCCTGTGCATCTTTTGCAGCATCGTACTCTGCATTTTCCTTGAGGTCACCTTTTTCCCTTGCTTCTGCAATGGCGCGCGAAGCGGCCGGACGTTCAACACCTTTCAGGTGCTGCAGTTCTTCCTTCATTTGCGCAAGGGTTTCTTTGGTTACGTACATTGTGCTCATATGGACATCTTTCAGTTGGTCGGTTTAAAAAAAAATGAGCAACGCCTCAGTTGATGCTGAAGCGTTGCTATCCTGCAAAGATAAATAATTTTTGGAAATCAAGGCCTGGGCAACAAATCCAACTTTTTGAGCAGGCTTTGAGCCAATTTGACCAGCGATTCATGGCTGTAGCCCGCAATATGTGGGGTAACGATCACATTCCTGCGCCTTAACAGTTGTTGCAACATGTCGGATTCCTGGGCAGAATAACTTGCAAGGTCCTCATTTTCAAGCACATCCAATCCAGCTGCGGCAACCAGGCCTTGGTCTAATGCATTGATCAGGGCGGCTGTATCTACCACGCCACCCCTGCTGGCATTGAGAAAATAAGGTCTTTTTTTGAGGGATGAGAAAAACTGCTCATTTGCATAATGCTGCGTTTCATCATTTAATGGGAGGTGAAAGCTGATTACATCAGCCGATTCCTGAACAGCTTCAAGCGTGGATTCAACAATATGGCCACCACTGAACCCCGTTTTATATTTATCGCACGCAAGGACCCTTACGCCAAAGGGCGAAAGCAAATGGGCAAGGGCAGATCCGGTATGTCCCAGACCAATGATGCCAACTGTCTTTCCACCCAGCTCAAATCCCCTGTTGGCCTCACGCAGCCATTCTCCTTCCCGCAGTTCATCCCTTGAGCTGCTGATGTTGTGCAGCAGCGAAAGCAACATGCCAAGACAATGCTCACCAACTGATGCACAGTTGCCATCAGGGCTGCTCATGCAAACAACATGCTGGGCACTTGCCTGATCAAGATCGATGATCTCCATGCCACTCCCCAGCCTGCCAATCCATTTCAGGGATTGAGCAGCCAACAGGATTGCCTTGTCGATTGGAATCCTGCTGGCCACAATCAATCCCTCATAGGCAGGAATCAATTCTTCCAATTCCTGATGGCTTATTTTTTCCAGGGTATCGACCTGGTATCCCCTGTGCTCCAACCCTTCTTTAAGGCAGGGATGGGCATGGGCAGTAATCATTACTTTGGGCATCAATTCATTTTTTTTAGGAGTTCGACAAAATCCAGTACAGACAACTGTTCTGCACGTTTTGTAAAAATGGGATCCAACAGGTCTTCCTTTTTAAAATAGGGTTTCAACGGGTTCCTCAATTGTTTTCTTCTTTGACCAAATGCCAGCTTTACCAGGAGCTTGAATTTATTGTGGTTGCTAATGCCATAAGGATTGCCGGCATCCTCAAACATGATGACCCCACTTTTCACTTTGGGGGGTGGATTGAAACAATTTTCATCGACATCAAACAGGTATGTTGTTGTATAATAGGCCTGCGAAATGACACTCAGAATACCATACTCTTTTGATCCAGGACCGGAACAGATCCTGACGGCAACCTCCTTCTGGAACATGCCAATCATGGTCTCCACCTGCTCTCGCCATTCAATCACCTTGAAAACAATCTGTGTGGAAATATTATAAGGGAAGTTTCCGATCAAGGTAAAACGGCCATTAAAAGGGGCGTCAATCTCAAGAATATCCGCTTCGATGATTTTACCCCGCACATGAGGGTAAGCTTTTAGTAGGAATGCTACCTTCTCTGCATCAATTTCTACCAACTTAAGGTCTACGCCCACCAACCCTTTCAGGTATTTGGTCAGTGCCCCACCACCCGGACCCACTTCCAGCAACTGGCTGTATTGGTGGGCATTGAGTGCCTCAACGATGCGTATACAGACCGTTTCATCTTTCAAAAAGTGTTGTCCGAGCGATTTCTTGAGGGTGTACATTGCGTCAAAATTAAGACAAAGATCCCCGTTTTCCTTGTACCTTTACGCTTCAAATGAAAGCAGAAGAGATGAGTGCTCAAAAAAGACCGGTAATTGGAATTTCAATTGGAGACCTGAATGGGATAGGAATCGAGCTGATTCTCAATACCTTTTCCGACGGACGCATCCTTGAGTTCTGTACTCCGGTGGTTTTTGGCAACAACAAAGTGCTCAACTTCTACAGAAAACTGATGCCAGAATTGAACATCAGTTACAACAACATCAAAGAGATTGCAAAGGCAAACCCCAAACAACTCAATGTATTCACCGTTTGGGAAGAGGATGTGGACATACAACCTGGTCAAATGACCGATACCGGTGGCCTGTATGGCGTTAAATCATTGCAGGCCGCAGTAAAGGCACTGAAAGAAAATACAATCGATGCACTGGTCACAGCGCCCTTGCACAAATATACCATGCAAAGCAATGAATTCAATTTCACCGGGCATACGCCTTACCTCAAGGAAGTGTTCAAAGCAGATGAAGTGCTGATGCTGATGGTAGCGGAGAACATGCGGGTAGCCTTGTTGACCGAACATGTAGCCATCGGTGATGTTACCAAAAACATCACCAAAGAACAGATCATCAAAAAAATTAACCTCCTCAAAGCCAGCCTCAAAAAAGACTTTGGCATTGATAGACCAACAATTGCCGTGCTGGGCCTTAACCCCCATGCTGGTGATGAAGGATTGGTCGGAAGGGAGGAGAAAGACATCATTCGCCCGGCAGTGATGGAGGCAAAGAAAAATGATTGTGTTGTCATGGGACCTTACAGCGCAGATGCATTTTTTGCCAGGGGAAGCCATGAAAAATTTGATGCAGTGCTGGCCATGTACCACGACCAGGGACTGATTCCTTTCAAATCGCTTGCGCTGGGCGAGGGAACCAATTTCACCGCAGGCCTTCAAGTCATCAGAACATCACCGGACCATGGAACTGCTTTTGACATTGCAGGAAAGAACATGGCCGATGAATCCTCCTTCAGGGCTGCGGTTTTTGCAGCTGTTGACATTTTTGATACGAGAATGGGCTACGCAGAAATAAGAAAGAATCCGCTGAGAAAGATTTCTGCAAGAGTAATGGCCAATGCAGAGGATGAAAAAATAGAGGAATAACTTTATTTGTTGCCGAAAATATCAGCTGATAATCCTTTGTTGATTTCGTAAGAAGTATAAGAAATTTCTATCCTTCCCTGCTTGCTCAAAGGCTTCTTTTCTTTTGATTTCTGTGAAATACTTGCATCATATTCAAAGGTTATTCCCTTGGGCAGTTTGTAATCCTTTGTATTGAAAATCATGATGGCCTTGTCAGGTAAACCCCATTGGGCATATTTCCCATATTCCATTTCCATCTCATAAGTGCCGTTGTCTTTGGTAGTGGTAATTGCTCTCCTGATCAACATGGCCTTGTCATCAACATACAAAGTGGTCAACACAATATCCGATGATTCTGCATTGGGGATGAGCTTCAGAATAGCCAGATCGGTGCCTTTCCACACAACACGACCTGCAGAAAGTGAAGTGTAGTTGCCTTCCGTGATCAAAGAATTCATGTTGATGCGAATACCCCCTTTGGGCAATACTGAAATACCCCCATCTTTTTTGATCCTGAAAAAATCAGGGAATTTGTAAAAAATACGCACCGTAGAAATGGGTAATTTGAGAAAAGCCACATCCGTTTTCAGCATCCCTTTTGCCTCATAATCCTTTACAGACAATAGCTTGGACTTGAGCTTGGCAGCCATCACATCTGCAGATTGAGAAAATGACAATCCCACAGAAAACACACCCATCAACAGCAACAAAAACTTCTTCATGGTATTAAAACAACCGCCTGGCTTAAATGTTCATCGCCCGATCTAAAGAAAGGAGTCGGATTCTCTGTAGGCTTTGATCAGTGCCAATTCGCCTTCTGTGCCGGGTTTTGAATTTCCGTGCTCCATTCCCATCACTCCACGATACCCTTTGTTGTATATGTGTTTGAAAATATTCTTATAATTCATCTCGCCGGTGGTGGGTTCTTTTCTTCCAGGATTGTCTCCAATCTGGAAATAGCCAATTTCCTCCCAGGTACGGTTGATGTTGGCGATGATATTTCCTTCATTGCGCTGCATATGGTACATGTCAAAAAGGATCTTGCAGGATGGACTGTTCACCCCCTTACAAATCATATAGGTTTGGGTAGAATAACGCAAGAACAGGTCTGGGTTATCACTCAAAGGTTCCAGCACCATGACCAGTCCATGTTTTTCAAGGACCCCTGCACCGCCCCTCAACGCTTCAATCACATGGGCGGTTTGGATATCCATGGGCAAGCTGCGGTCAAAATTACCTGGCACTACGGTCATGTGTTTGGCATTGCAACGCTTGGCCACTTCAACAGCGGTATGACAATCGCGGATGATCAGGTCCTTGAACTCCTGCTTTCCTGTGGCAAGGCTCATCTTCCAGTGCCAACCATCAGTGGTGATGACAAATACCCCCATTTGCATCCCCAATTTGGCAAGGGTATCTCCAATCTTGGCCTGCATTTCAGGTGTACGGTTCATCATGCCATTGTCTTCAATTGACCTGAAACCCTGATCATGTGCCCATTTGATCTGTTCGATGAAATCCTTTCCTGCATGAGCAGCAAACATCCCCTCATGAAAGCCATAATTGAGGTTGAATGTTTTACCTGATTCTTTTGTAGGCTGATATGCTGAAAAAGCGGCCAATCCAGGTATCAGTGCTGCTCCTGCCATGGATGATCTTTTGAGAAATCCTCTGCGTTCCATATGAAAAGAAATTTAATCGTTTGAAAAATGAATACTAAGAACAATTTACTTAAAATTGCATCAAATCAAATGCATTGAAAAAAATTATTGTAGGACTGTGCTTCATACAATGGATAGCAACACCCGCTGTTATTGCTCAAACCAATGTTTCCAAAACAGAAGAGATCACAATGCCGCTGTCTGGGTTGAAAATAAAAATGGTCTCCATCCCCGAAGGAACCTTCCTGATGGGAAGCAACAGCTCTACCAAGCCCAATGAAAAACCTGCCAAAACAGTCAAGTTATCAGCATTTTGGATGGGGGCCTTTGAAATCACCCACGACCAATTCGACGTTTTCTTCAAGGATGACAATACCTCACAGGGCTCAAAAGTAGATGCAGTCACCAGACCCACTGCGCAATACATAGACCTGAGTTGGGACATGGGAAAAGGAGGTGGATTTCCGGTCAACAGCATGAGTGTGGATGCGGCCATGATGTTCTGCAGGTGGATGTACCAAAACACGGGCGTTTTCTACCGGTTGCCCACCGAAGCAGAATGGGAATATGCTTGCAGGGCAGGCAGCAAGACCAATTATTTTTTTGGAAATGATCCTGCCCTATTGGTTCAATATGCCTGGTACAAGACCAACAGCAAAGAAAAATACCAAAGGGTGGGCACCAAGAAACCCAATGCCTGGGGACTCTACGACATGCTGGGCAATGTTGCCGAGTGGACCATGGATCAATATGCTCCTGATTATTTGAAGCAGATTACGGATGGTCAGTTGGATCCTACCAATCCACCTTCTGCAAGGTACCCAAGAAGCATCAGGGGCGGTTCTTATCTCGACATGGCTACTGATTTAAGGGTCTATACACGCAAGTTTTCTGAACCTCTTTGGAACCAGCGCGATCCACAAATTCCCAAAAGCAGGTGGTGGCTGACAGACGGAATGTTTGCAGGTTTCAGAATTGTTCGCCCAGTTAAGCAACCAACTGCGGAAGAAGCCGAAAAATTTTATAAATTGTATCTCGGTAAATAAAACTTTAAAACAACAACGATGCAAAACAACATGCCATTTTCCGGCAAAAGTCGTAGAGACTTTGTCAAACAGACCGGAATCATTTCAGGTGGGGTACTTGCTGCGCCACTGATTACCAATGCAAATTTTCATTCCGGAGCAAGCGATGAAATCAAGGTTGCCTTGATTGGTTGCGGCGGACGTGGCACGGGTGCTGCAGTTCAAGCACTGCTCAGCAAACAAAATGTCAAACTTGTTGCCATGGCGGATGCCTTTCGCGACAGACTGGATGACGCTTACAAAAGCATTACTGGAGACCTTACGGAATCCGGAATATCAGGAGACATCAAAAAATTGATTGATGTACCCGAAGAAAGAAAATTTGTTGGATTTGATGGGTATAAAAATGCCATTGCCCTCGCTGATGTGGTGATCCTGACAACACCTCCCGGCTTTAGGCCCATTCATTTCGAAGAAGCAGTGAAGCAAGGAAAACACATCTTCATGGAAAAGCCAGTAGCCACTGATCCGGAAGGGGTAAAGCGTGTATTGGTTGCAGCGGCAGAAGCAAAAACAAAAAAACTCAATGTAGTCGTAGGTCTTCAGCGCCACTACCAAAACTCATACCGCGAATTGTTCAAGCGCAAGGACATGATTGGGGACATCACCTCAGCACAGGCCTGGTGGAACAATGATGGTGTTTGGGTTAAACCAAGAACAGCTGGCCAAACCGAAATGGAATACCAGATGCGCAATTGGTATTATTTCAACTGGCTTTGTGGCGATCATATCAACGAACAGCATATTCACAACCTTGATGTGATCAACTGGTTCAAGGGCGGCTATCCCGTTAAAGCACAGGGATTGGGTGGTAGAGAAGTCAGGAAAGGAAAAGACCATGGTGAGATCTTTGATCATCACTTTGTAGAATTTACTTATGCCGACGGATCCATCCTCAACAGCCAGTGCCGCCATATCCCCAAGACTTCAGCAAAAGTGGATGAACTCTTTATCGGAACAAAAGGTAAAATTTACTGTGGTGCTGCCAACATCAGGGACCACCAGGGAAATGTGATGTACCAGTTCGACAAGAAAACAGAAAATAACGGATACCAAAACGAACACGTTGAACTTTTTGCAGCGATTGCCAAAGGAGAATACAAGTTCGCTGACGCGGAAAATGGCGCCAAAAGCACGATGACTTCCATCCTCGGAAGAATGGCCACCTACAGTGGACAGGTAGTGGAATGGGACAAGGCCCTCAATTGCGGTCTAAACCTTCAACCTGCTGCCTATACCTGGGATACCCTGCCAAAATCACTTCCTGATGCTGATGGCAAGTACAAAATTGCCGTTCCAGGCGTGACCAGGTATTACTGATCAAGTAAACAAGTTCAATGATAAAAAGAAAGGAGGGGTTAACCCTCCTTTCTTTTTATTTATCCGTTCTAAATATATTTACCGGTAAACCCTCTGCTGAGAACAAATTGGGCATGGCTGTATTGGTGAATCCAAACCTTACATGCACTGGATCTTTCACCGTCTTGGCTGAGACCACAACAGTTTTCCCATCGATTGTTGCTTTTGCAGGAACGAAGACACCATCTGCTCCTGCTATGAAAAAGTCGGTCAATTCTCCTCCTTTGCTCATCAGTGTTGTGGGTACATCCTTGAACTGAATCCTGATGCTTCCTTTTTCAACAGCATGTGCAGCAAAGGTTGGGCTCTTGTAAGCCAATCCCTGAACCCCATAGGTTTCAGCGAGGGCATAGTTGGAAAGCCTGTTGGCAACTTCTTTTTTGAGGTTGGGATGAATGTTCTTAATATCATCCACCAAATCACTGATCACCACCATCCCGGTCTTGGGATGTGCTGCCGATTGTGTTTGTGCCTCACGAAGAAAAGCACCATTGATATGGGTATCCCCATAAGTATAGGGCGCAATTTGCACAAAATAAAATGGAAAGGTTTTACCCCAGGCCTTTCTCCAGCTGTCGATCATGCTGGTGAAGAGTCGCTTGTACATAAAATGTGTGCCTACATTGCTTTCCCCCTGGTACCAGATGGCTCCGGCGATGGAAAATTGGGTCAGTGGGTAGATCATGGCATTGTAGGCTTCTCCCCTGATGTGCGGCCACCAAGCGGCAGGGCTTAATTTTTCTGCCGCATGCAACAGGTCTGGGTCATGGGTGATGATCTCTTCTGGCGTCCATACTTCTGCAGGAGTTCCACCCCAGTTGCTGTTGATCAGGCCCACCGGGAAACCGGTACTTGCATTGACCTGCTTTCCAAAAAAATATCCGATGGTGCTGAAATGCAGCATGTCTTCTGGGGTGCAAACAACCCATCTGGCTTTCACATCATCCTGCGGAGTGGCAGAAGTGGATTTGGGCACGTAGAAAAAACGGATCTTCGGATTGGTTGCATTAGGGGCCTCATCCTTGGCCTGTTTCAACCCCTGATCAGCAGACCATTCCATGTTGCTCTGTCCACCGCATACCCATACTTCCCCAATCAGCACATCTTCCAGCAAGAGCTCATTGCGTCCTTTGATGGTAATATTATATGGACCTCCTGCTGCGGGTGTCTTGATCTCAGCCACCCACCTGGCACCGGGACTGGCCACAACTTTATAGGTAGTGGTATCCCATCCCAATTTGATCGTGATGTTCTCGGCGGGAGCTGACCAGCCCCATAGTTTCACAGTAGATTTTTGTTGCAAAACCATGTGTGGGCCAATGATTGCCGGGAGGCGAACATCTGCCATGGTCATTGATGCGGAGAACAATAGAAAAAGAATGAAGATGCTTTTTTTCATGTGGAGCGTTTTATACAATGAAAATAAGCAATTTAATTTGCCCTTTTTCAGGCAGTCTGCAATAGAAAAAATGAACCCAGTCAATCAGGAGAGGATGTCCTTGCGCTTGAAAACCAAGATGGAAGCAAATAGAAACCCAATAATATGCAAAAACAATACCCCTGCCGATAAAAGCACTGCTGGCAGGTTTTCAACGGATCCTGTGATTTGCTCATTGTTTTCATTGACCGTCACATCAAAAAAACCCTTCCAGCCAAGCATGTGGCTGGTAAACAGGTAAGGCTTGACCATGTTGAAAATAGGCAAATCCAACGTATTGAGGATGGTAAATACAATGATAATGCTCATGGTGGCCATGATCGGCCCTATGGAGTTTTCGGCAAAAATGCTCAGGAAAAAACTGAGTGCAGAAACGGCCAACATGGCGAGAGCGGCAAAGACAAAAGCTGCAACATAACGCCACATCACATCTGAAGCAAGGATCTGGGTTACCATGTCACTTTTCATGATCAACATGTCGTCGGCACCAAAAATCAAAATGGATATGGCAAGGGCCCATACGGCCATCCAGAGCAACAATACAATGGTATAGATTGATGATGCAATGAATTTCCCAGTAATCAGGTTGGCCCTGCTCACCGGCTTCGTCAGCAACAGCCTCAGTGTGCCTTGGTTTGCCTCACCGGAGATCATGTCTCCGGCAACCAATGCAATCAGCAGGGGCACATGCACCAGCAAGGTTTGCAAGATGATGAAGGCCATCAAATATCCATTCATGATGTTACCGTTCACATCAAAGGAATCAGACAGGGATTGCATCCCAAATTTCATGTAGCTCTCACCATCTGCATAGAATCCCAACTGAATCAAACCCACAATGGCAGCAATGGCACCAAAAGCAATATAGGTCCGCGGTTTGCGGAATATTTTGTACAACTCAATATAGACGATACTACTCAACCTCATTGCCAGATGTTAAAGAAAGAAAATAAGCCTCCAAAGAATTCATGGACCGCAGGCTGGAGATACCAATATTTTGTTCAATCAGGTATTTGGCCAGCAAAGGAACTGCCTCAGCAGTTGTATCGACCAAAACCTTTTGATCTGGAGAATTTCTCAGGCCCTTAGCCCATCCTGAATTTGCCAGCAATGATTTGACCAATGCATTGTTGTCTGTAATAATTTCCAACTGCACTTTGTCAGGATTCAACAATTCATTCACCCTGCCTTCCACGAGTTTTTTGCCCTTGTTGATGATGACCATGCTGTCTGCAACCTGTTCCATTTCAGTCAGCAGGTGGGAAGAAACCAGCACCGTTTTTTTCTGTTCCTTGCTCAGCATCAGGATCAGGTTCCTGATGTCTGCTATCCCCTGAGGATCCAACCCATTGGTCGGCTCATCCAGGATGATGAGCGACGGATTGTGCACCAGGGAAACCGCAATGCCCAGCCTTTGCTTCATTCCCTGTGAATAAACCCTGACGGGATCATTGGCCCTTTTGTCGAGGCCAACCATTTCCAGGCATTTCATCACCTCAGCCTTGCTGATGTTCTTGTTGCTCAGCCTGGCAAAAACATTCAAGTTTTCATACCCTGTCATGTAGCGATAGAGATCCGGCTTTTCCACTACCGCACCCACTTGTTGCAAAATCTTCTCACGCTCTTTCTCAATAGACATGCCAAAAATGTTGATGCTTCCTTTTGTTGGCCGGATCAAGGAAAGGATCACGCGAATCGTTGTCGATTTCCCCGCTCCATTTTGCCCCAGGAAACCATATACCTCCCCTTCCTTCACTGAGAAAGAAAGATCGTCGACAGCGGTAAAGCTGCCGAATGATTTGGTGAGATGGGAGATTTCGAGGAGCATTTTTTAGGGAAGTTGAGGGAGGTTGAAGGGGGTTGAAGTAATTAGATATAACAAGATGATAAGACAATGGTTGGAAAATGATCAAATAAAAAAAGGTCCGAAAGTGATCTTCCGGACCTTGGATATGATATGAATGGATAGCGGTTGCTGTCAACCCTCAACCTTATTTATACTGGGGCATGATGCCTTTTGCAAGCTCGACCATTTCCTTGATTCCGTCTTCAGGAAGGTTGCCCTTCTTGAATGCTGCAAGTACGTGGGGAAGCTTGTTTTCCATTTCAAGCAGGAAATGTTCTTCAAAGTCTTTTACAGACCTTACTGCAACATCCTTCAGCAAACCCTGTGTACCCAGATAAATGATCGCCACTTGCTTTTCTACAGATGCTGGTTGGTACTGGCCTTGCTTCAGGATTTCCACGTTGCGTGCACCCTTGTCGATCACAGACTTGGTTGCAGCATCAAGATCACCACCAAATTTCGAAAACGCCTCAAGCTCACGGTAAAGGGCCTGGTCAAGCTTCAAGGTACCAGATACCTTTTTCATAGACTTGATCTGGGCATTACCACCCACACGGCTTACCGAGATACCTACGTTGATCGCAGGACGGATACCTGCGTTGAACAGGTTTGATTCGAGGAATATCTGACCATCTGTGATGGAAATTACGTTGGTAGGGATATAGGCTGATACGTCTCCCGCCTGTGTTTCAATGATTGGCAATGCTGTCAATGAACCACCACCTTTCACCAAATGTTTGATGGATTCTGGGAGATCATTCATCTTGGCGGCAACTTCATCCTTGGCGATAACTTTTGCAGCACGCTCGAGCAAACGGCTGTGCAGGTAGAATACGTCACCAGGATAGGCCTCACGTCCTGGAGGGCGGCGAAGCAACAATGAAACCTCACGGTAGGCAACTGCCTGCTTTGAAAGGTCATCATAAACAATCAGCGCAGCATTTCCTGTATCGCGGAGGAACTCACCAATGGCAGCGCCAGAGAACGGTGCATAAAATTGGAGTGGTGCAGGATCAGCAGCCGGAGCGGCAACGATAATGGTATATTCCATGGCACCATTGTCTTCCAATGTCTTCATCACACCTGCAATGGTAGATGCTTTTTGGCCGATGGCTACATAAATACAATAAACAGGCTTGCCAGCCTTGTAAAATTCTTTTTGGTTGATGATGGTATCGATGGCAATCGCAGTTTTACCGGTTTGGCGGTCACCGATGATCAACTCACGCTGACCCCTTCCAATAGGAATCATGGCATCAATGGCCTTCAAACCAGTTTGCAGTGGTTCTTTCACCGGCTCGCGAAAGATAACACCCGGCGCCTTGCGCTCCAGTGGCATTTCATAGAGGTCTCCGGCGATCGGACCCTTACCATCAATAGGTTCTCCCAAGGTATTGATCACACGACCTACAAGGCCCATACCCGCCTTGATGGAAGCGATCATTCCTGTTCTTTTTACTTTTGAACCTTCCTTGATTCCGGCTCCATCACCCATCAATACCACACCCACATTATCTTCTTCAAGGTTGAGTGCAATGGCCTTCACACCTGTTTCAAACTCAACTAATTCACCTGATTTTACATTGTTCAAACCATAGATACGTGCTATACCATCGCCCACTTGCAACACACTTCCAACTTCTTCCAACTCTGCGGAAGTATTGAAGTTGCTCAGCTGCTGGCGGAGTATCGCTGAAATCTCATCGGGCTTAATGTCTATCATAACTGCTGATTTAAATTGTAATCTGTTTATTGATTATCCTATCTGGCTTACGTACATGTTTTCGATGAACTGGCGTTTGATATGCTGAAGATCATGCCTGATGCTGGCATCAAACAATTTATCATCCACCTGCAAAATCAAACCGCCAATGATGGAGGCATCTACTTTTTCTTTAAGCTGGATGGTCTTTCCCACCAACATTTTGTTGTCTTTCAATTGCTCGGCAACTGCTGCGCGGACTGCATCGGTAGCTTCAACTGCCGTAGTCAATTCGACAATCTTGATTCCTTTGTGCTCCCTGTATTTATCTGCATATGCCTCAATAATCTCATTGATGGCAACAGACCTTCCTTTGGTAAAGACCAACTTGAAAAAGGATGCAGTAAGCGGCTGAACATGCTTGGAGAAAATAGCATCAAAAATGGCAGTCTTCTTGTCTCCCGAAACGACAGGGGAAACCAGTAAAATGCTGAGTTCCTTATGACCCAAGCCTTTGATCAAATCAAGGTCATTCTTTACTGCTTCAACCTTTCCTGTTTCGATGGCAAGATCGAACAAGGCTTTGGAATAACGCTGTGCTACTTTTGTTTGACGCATGTTTATTGGTTTCCGAACTGATGAAGTTCACCAGCCATTTGCTGAATATATTTTTCCTGCTCGGCCTTGTTATCGAGTTGCTTGCGGATCACTTTTTCAGAAATCTCAATAACCATGTTTCCAATCTGGTTCTTGACGTCTGTGAGGGCTGCCATTTTTTGTGACTGAATCGCTGCCTGTGCATCGGTAACAATTTTGGCAGCTTCAACCTTGGCCTGCTCTCTGGCCTCATTGATCATCTTGTCCTTGGTTTCCTTGGCTTCCTTGATCAATTGGGCGCGTTCTTCACGTGCTTGTACCATCAAGGCCTCGTTCTCATTTTTCAACTGGGCCATTTCTGCCTTCACTTTCTTGGCGGTATCCAATGCATCGGTAATGCCTTGCTCACGCTCAGAAAGAGACTTGATAATGATACCCCAGGCAAACTTCTTGAGAATGAAAAATACAATCAGGAAAGCCAACAGGGTCCAAACCAAAAGACCAATACCGGGTAATAAAAGATCCATGTTCTATATTTTGAATAACAAAGTTAAAAGAACTGCATCCTCCGCCCTGTGCATTGGATGCAGTTTAATTTTTCGATAATACCGCATTGCTGCGTGATTATCGCGTGCACTGTAATGATTATTTCAATACAGCCAACAAACCTGCAATAACTGCGAAAAGGGCAACACCCTCAACGAAAGCTGCTGTCAGGATCATGTTTGCACGAATGTCGTTAGATGCTTCGGGTTGACGAGCAATAGCTTCTACCGCACCCTTACCGATTTGACCAATACCAATACCGGCACCGATCGCTGCAAGACCAGCACCAATTGCTCCACCCATGTGAGAGAAACCAGTCTGAACTTCGAGCATGATTGTCATTAGACTCATGATACTTGTTTTAAAAATGAACAAAAAATTTATCAATGGTGATCATCATGCCCACCTTCAAATGCCTGGCCGATGAAAACGGCAGTCAGATTTGTGAAGATAAACGCCTGAATGAATGCTACCAATATCTCAATTAAATAAATGAATACAGCAAACAAAACAGATAAAGGAGAAAATCCCCATCCTGCAACCGTACTCATTGATCCAAATATAAAAATCAACGTTATGAAACTCAATATAATAATATGCCCTGCAACCATGTTAGCAAAAAGACGCACTATCAATGCAAATGGTTTTGTGAAAACACCCAACAATTCAACTGGCAACATAATAAGCAATCGCACAACCATCGGCACCCCTGGATACCAAAATATATGTGCCCAATAATGCTTGTTAGTGCTAAATATGATAACAAAAAATGAAATCACACCCAAGACAACAGTAAATGCAATATTCCCTGTAACATTAGCAGAGCCTGGAATAAGCCCGAAA
>CAILKQ010000020.1 GCA_903834825.1 uncultured bacterium
CGTATTTTTCTTGTTTTTGGTGGTGACATAACGGCTTGTTCCTGCCAATCCGCTGGTTTTGTGCTCTGTGCACTCCAATATCACCTGAACCCTGTTACCTTTCTTAGCCATTGCTTTGGTTTATTACGATGATTAAATGCTAACGCCTGAAGCCCTCAATTCCTTTACAACACTGTACAGACCATTCTTGTTGATGGTGCGGATCGCATCTGAAGAAAGCTTCAATGTAACCCATTTATCTTCTTCTGCGAGGAAGAAACGCTTGGTCTGAAGGTTTGGAAGAAACCGACGCTTCGTCTTAATATTGGAATGGGATACCTTGTTTCCTGAGACCGGTCGCTTTCCTGTAACCTGACATACTCGTGCCATAAACTAATTTTTTAGGGAGTGCAAATGTAGTGATAAAATGCAAATCAACAAAATAAAAATTCAACCGCTTCAACGATTAAATGTCAATCGCCTCGCCATAAGCAGCAGCAACAGCCTCTTTCACAGCCTCACTCATGGTTGGATGTGGATGAATGGCATTAAGGATCTCGTGGTGCGTGGTTTCCAGCTTGCGGGCGACAACTACTTCAGCAATCATCTCCGTTACGCCGGCACCAATCATGTGGGCTCCAAGGAACTCACCGTATTTGGCATCGAAAATCACTTTCACAAATCCATCAGTATTGCCTGAAGCACTGGCCTTTCCGCTGGCCATGAAGGGGAATTTACCCACTTTCACTTCATATCCTGCATCCTTGGCGGCTTTTTCAGTGAATCCAACCGAGGCAATTTCTGGTGAGCAATAGGTACAGCCGGGAATATTGTTGTAATCGATGGCATCAGGCTTATGGTTGCATTTCTTCTCCAGGTATCCAATGCTTTCAGCCGCATTGATGCCTTCCTTTCCAGCAACGTGTGCCAGGGCTTGACCAGGAGAACAGTCTCCAATCGCATAAATACCTGCAACAGATGTTTGCTGTCCCTTGTCAACCACAATCCTGCCCTTCTCAACCTTGATCCCGTTTTCTTCAATACCGATATTTTCAATATTGGGAGCAATACCCACGGCACTCAACATGATCTCTGCCTCAAGGACAGATTCTCCTGCAGCACTCTTCACGGTGGCCTTTACCCCGGTGCCTGACGTATCTACTTTGGTCACTTCACTGGAAGTAAGCACGGTAACCCCTTTTTTCTTCAGTTGCTTTTCGAGCTCCTTGCTGATGTCAGCATCCTCTACAGGAACGATGCGGTCCATGAATTCCACCACGGTTACTTTGGTGCCCATGGTATTGTAGAAATCAGCAAACTCAATGCCAATCGCTCCACTGCCCACCACAATCATGGACTTGGGTTGTTGTGGAAGCACCATGGCTTCGCGATATCCAATGATTTTTTTACCATCCTGCGGAAGATTGGGCAATTGACGGGTTCTGGCACCAGTAGCGATGATGATGTATTTGCCTTCAACCATTTGTTTCTTTCCATCTGCAGCAGTCACTTCAATCTTTCCTTTGCCTGCAATCTTGCCATAGCCCATGACCACGTCAATCTTGTTCTTTTTCAGGAGAAACTGAACGCCCTTGCTCATCTTATCGGCCACACCACGGCTTCTTTTGACCACGGCTTCAAAATCATGTTCAACACCCGTACTCTTGATGCCATAATCAGCACTGTGCTTCATGTACTCATAGACCTGGGCACTTTTCAAGAGTGCTTTGGTAGGGATACAACCCCAATTGAGACAAACGCCTCCAAGACTTTCCTTTTCAATAATCGCCACTTTGAAGCCAAGCTGAGAAGCCCTGATCGCAGCAGGATAACCGCCAGGACCACTACCTAATACTACAACATCGTATGCCATGAGATAATTTTTAAATTTCAGGGCAAAATTAGCGATTTATTTCTTTTTGATGACCACAACACTTGGAACAATTCTTTCCACGCCATTATCTCCGGGCCTTACCGTTTGACGGTTGTTTACAATAAGGTCGGTAGAGCCTCCTCCGTCAAGATTGATGGCATCTTTACAGCCAAGGTCTTTGAGCATTTTTGCCAAATCAGCCAAATTGATTCCGGCATAACCACCACTGGGGTTATCTCCTTCAATGGCCAACACCAATACCAGACCCCCTGTTGTGGCGCCAATGGCAGACCTTGGCCTTGAAGTGGTATTGTTGATATCAATCAACTCTTCTTTGTCAGTGATACTGATTGTACCGGCTTTCAACAACATGGGCGAACCGCCGATGGCTGAATTCACCTGCCATTCTGTTCCGCCGGCAGGAAAATTTTCATCCGGTTGCTGCTTGGGCAGGGCCCCTAACAAGTTGGCAGCAGGAAGTGGATATTGGAATACCTTGTCATTCCCCGTTCCAACATGGTAGATCCATGCAACGGATGGATCCCCGGTAGTGTTGATGCCAAATGCTGCCCGGGTGGGGTAATATGGGGTACTCAGCCCATTGTAGGTTCGGCTTACTGATTTGATATTGGCAGCCAATACGCTGTTGTTGTATTTGACCAGGCTGTATGATTGATTGCCGCCAAAAAATCCACCATTGATGCACGCATAAACAACACCCTGCTCCTGCGTATAAAATTCTGAAGGCTTTTTTGCTGTGGCAGACAACACTGGCTTGAATTCAATGGGACTGTTCTTTGGGTTGAATGCAACGGCAAATGCTTTTACCTTGGTACCCTGCACCAGAGAATCGAACTCGTATGCCTCAATGGCATCAGGAAAGCCATTGGAAAGGTTGACGGAGAATTTCCAACCCGCAGGCAGGGTCATCAGCTTCGCTGTTGTTTTGACCACAGGAGGGGTAACAGGTGGTACCGGTGGTACCGGAACGGTATCGTTTTTCTTAGCGCAAGAAATCAGCAGCAAACAAATCAGGAGCCTATACATAACATATGGATTTTATCAATTAAAAAATCAATACAGCCATCAATCAATCTTGAATGATGGGACCTTGTTCAATGTTTCATAATAAAAGAAAACCTCACCCTCAAAACCATATTTCCTGTTCAAGGAAATCATCTGTTTCATCATGTCAGGGCTGGCCTGGTAACCATCCCCCAGGGAAGTGAGCATCCCAGGATAAACCTTTTTCAACAAGTTGGGTGGAACCTGGGTGGAAAGCTCCTTGAGAATCTTCTCATAATCAGCCAACTTGTAGCGGTAAAGCTGGGGTATGACAAAATCAGCATAACCGCCCTTTAGCCAAGCAGGCCAATCCTGTAAATACTGCTCTTTTGACCATGGATAAATGCTGGGTGCCCATGAAACGATACAAGCAGGCCGTTGATGTTTGACAGCAGCATAAAGGGACTTGCAAAACAGGCTCAGCTTGTCTGCTTTCCATTGAAGAAACGCTTCATCCTTGGGGTTGTCAAAAGGCAGGTCAAGTTTTTTATCGCTTTTGTACAGTGATGCGGTGTATGCATCAAATCCACCTTCAGCAGGCATTGCGGGCAAACGGTCATCCCCCTGAACACCATCGATGTCATACTGCTTTACCACTTCCAAAACCAACTCGCGCATCAAACGCTGAGGGCCGGGATGCAGGGCATTCCACCAATAAAACCCATTTTTCTGCAAGAGCTCTCCTTTGTTGTTCCTGCCCAACCATGCTGGATAGCGTTTAAACCAAGACGAACTTGTATCCTTGTAGCCATAGGAAAATCCAAACTCAAACCAGGCATGAACTTTTATGCCTTGCTTGTGAGCCTCTTCAATCATCTCTTGCAAAGGATCGCGGCCGGGGTAATGATCATCCTGTTTCACGCCAATGTATTTCTGCACTACTTTGCTGGGATAGATCGTAACCCCTTTGTTCCAAACCACCACAAACAAATGATTCAAACCGGCAGCCTTGCTTTGGTCTACCACTTTTTTGATGTTCTCCCTGGAGTTCAATGCCTCACTGGCAACATTGGTTACCCAGGTGCCGCGCACAGGACTTTCCTGAGCGGCTGTAACCAAACAAATGAAAAGACCCGCAATCAATTTGAAAATTCTACCCATGATCAACGATTGATGAATTCGATATACCTGTTGTACAAATGATGTGCCTGAACATAGGCGGATTGAGGACTCATGAAATGAGAGAATTCAAAGGTAATGGCCTCTTCATACCCAGCCCTTGCAGCAGCCTCTAGCTTGAGTTTGAGCTTTTCAAATTTTATCGGAAAAAATTTGATAGGCATATCCCTGTCAAAACTTTCTGTATTGGTCCATGCCTTCATGCCATATTTTTCTGCCAGCCGCTTGTTCACTTCGAGGTAATCCTGCAAGTCTGATAATTCAACATGTCCATCCTGGAAAGCAACAACATCAACATGCTGGTGAATGCCTGCAAAAATTTCATCCCATTCTTGTTCATGCTGTAACAATGAAACAGCCTGGTCTTTTTTCAGCACGGCAGAAGCTGCAGCAACAGCCTTGGGGCCATCAATCCATGGCGATATCAGTGTTTGCAAACCACCGCTCATGTCCTTGCACAATTGACCAAGCGTACTGAAAGCGGCAATGGCGCCTTTTGTTTTTCGGCTGATTTCCATGCTCAGGTACCATCCTTTGAATGAAGGATGATGGCCATATGTTGCCCAAACCTCTTCCACTACAAATTGGTTGGCTTCAATCTCGTGAGACATATCATTCGTATCCCAATACATCCCACTGTCATAGAGGCCAAAATAAAATTGCATCCCATGTTTGTCTGCAAGAGAGAGAAAAAGTTCCACCAGATCAACAGGAGGCGCAAAACAATTGTACTTGTTGATCAGGTAGGCTGATGGATAGGTAAGAAATTTCCTGTACCCAGACCGGATCAGGATAACGGTATTGATACCGGCCCGCTTCATGTGCTCAAAGTCCTTGTCCCACTCTTTTTCACCCCAGTTTTGGTGTGGGATATCATGGCTTATTTCATCCAAAAATGTACCTGTGATCTGCATTTAGTTTTCCAGTTTATTCCACCAATATTTTTTCAATAACCAGCTGCTCACAAAGAAAAGCACGGCCCATATGGCCAACTGTTGTTGATCCCGAATCATAAAATAAATGGGGATAACAACCTGCGCCATCTGCCATACCATGCCAACCAATACATTGAAGACATCCCTTCCGAAAGAATTGTTGGGAACAAACCCAGGATCTTCCTGCATGACCATTTGTTTGATTGGCCCCCAAAAACCCCAGGGATTGGTTTTTTTATAGAAGTTTTTTACCTCCTCAATATTTTCAAGTGGCATGAGATAGGTACCCACAATACAACCAATCATGGAGAACAACAGCACCAGTGGGAAAAGATAAATATCGGAGACGACACCCTCAATGCCTGCAAAATCCAACAGGGGTTGCTTGAAAAAGAGGATGCAGGTGCTGATGATCAGCCCTGCCAACATTCCGCCGAAATAGCCATATCCAGTGAATCTCCACCAGATCCATTTCAACATATTGGAGGCTGCATATCCACCATAAAGGGCAGAAGTGATCCAAAGGGTAAGTGTGTTCAACGAAGCGGCATTGAATCCAAAAACAATCCCTACGGCCACCAACAAAACGGATGACAACAAACTATAGCGTATCAGTTTTTGTGAAGATGCATTGGGGTTGATGTATTTCTTGTAAATATCGTTGACAATATAGGCTGGAGCCGCATTGACCACGGCAGAAAAAGTGCCCATGAAGGCAGCCAATAACCCTGCAATCAATATGCCTTTGAAACCGATGGGTACAAATTTGTTGATGGCCAGGGGCAGCACTTTTTCAAAATCAATATTGGCGCCCATTCCAACAATTTCAGGCTTTAGGTAAACCAAACCCAAGACCGCAAAAGCAGCCACCATCAGGTAACGGGGCATGTACATCACAAGGATCGTACTCATGCTCATTTTGGCGGCATCAGAAGCGGTGCGGGTACTCAGTACACGCTGCATGTCATAACTGGGAACGGGGCCAGCAAGCGAGGCAAAAACCCCCTTGAACAACATCATCATGAAAAGGGCGCCAAACAATCCAAAACCATCGCCATCAATTTTATCATTCACCAGGGGATATGGCGTAGAAGACCAATCCAGTCCAAGGTCCATGCCAAACCAGAGGTTCCCCCAGCCATTGGGAACTGCAGCAGCAATTTGCTCTGGAGAAACAGCTGTATAGGCAATGTATCCAATCACAAAACAGCTGATGGTCATGATGAAAAACTGCAAGATTTCTGTAGCCACAACACTGTACATTCCCCCCTTAACAGTATATATCGTTGTGATACCACAAATCAAGAGTGCATAGGATTGCTCATTGGAAACCAAGAATGATCCCAAGTGAAACGAAAGATCATAAGGCAGGATTGAAGTACAAAACTTACCAATCCCTTCAAAGAAATATGCCATAAAGCCGATGACGCTTACCAATGCAAAAACCACGATGATGATGTATGAAAGCTTTGCGCCCCTGCCTTCTCCAAAACGGAAACTGATCCATTGTGCACCGGTCATGGCATTGCTCCTGCGCATCCAGGCGGCAAGAAATACAAAGACAAAGACTTGGTTCCAGACAGGCCAGAGCCAGGGGATCCAGGCGCTTTTGAGCCCATATACAAACAGGATCATGACGGTCCACATGGTGCCACTGATGTCCCACATGCCCGAGGCGTTGGACAATCCAAGCATGTACCATTTCATGGTATTGCCTCCAAGAAAATAAGATGCCAGGTCTTTTGAAGCCCGTTTAGACAAATAAAATCCCAAAAGAAGTGTCATGACCAAGTAGGCCATGATGATCAATAAGTCAATCCAATGCAGTTGCATGCGTCAAGTTAATTCTTTTCTTATAATTTTTATAAACCCAAATCAATTTATTAATTATTTTTAAAAACAAAAACAACAATTTTGAAACATGGTAGGAAGCAATATGCAGGAATCAACAATATACGGATTGTAACAGTTGCCTTGGTATTTTCCATGGGATTTATGGTGCTGCAGTCCTGCAAAAAAAACAATACCGGTTCAGGGAGTGGCGGAACAACGCCCACGCCCAATCCTCCGCCTTCTCCCGTATGGGATGCCAACGCCATGAGGGGTGTGTGGATCACCACTACTGCAAGCACCGCACTGGACAACAACGACAATATCTTGCAGACGGTTGAAAACTGCAAAAAAGCCGGCATCAACAATATATTCGTGGTGGTTTACAACAATGCAAGGACCATTTACCCGAGTGATGTGATGTTCAAACTTACGGGCAACAAACAGCTTGAAAAATTTCAGGGAAGGGATCCACTGAAAGAAATGATTACAGCCGCCAAAACTACTGGCATCAAGGTACATGCCTGGTTTGAGTATGGTTTTTCCTCCTCCTACAGTGCCCAAGGTGGATCCATCATTGCTGCAAAACCCAAATGGGCAGCCAGGGACCAGAATGGTGCATTGGTGGTCAAAAACGGTTTTGATTGGCTGAACGCTTTTGATCCTGAAGTGCAACAATACATGATTGATCTTTTCAAGGAGGTTGTATCAAACTATGATATTGATGGTGTTCAGGGAGATGACAGGCTGCCTGCACTTCCTTCCACTGCAGGATATGATGATTATACCATCGCACAGTATAAGCTTGAAAACAATGGGGCTTTGCCTCCCACCAACATCAAGGATGCAGGATGGCTGAACTGGCGTGCCAAAAAACTGAATGCATTCATGAAACGGCTTCACAAAGAAATGAAAACCTTGAAACCCGGCCTTCAGGTAACCATGTCTCCAAGTGCCTATCCATGGTCCTTGGAAGAGTATTTGCAAGACTGGCCAACATGGGTGGACAGCAGTTGGGTGGATGCTGTCATCCCACAATGTTATCGCTACGACATCGCTGCATACAACGCAACCATCTTACAACAAAAATCATATTACAGGAACAACAATATTCCTATTTACCCTGGAGTGCTGATCAAATCAGGAACCTATTTGGCCTCTCCAGCGTTCCTGTCTCAAATGATCCAGGGCAACCGCAACAATGGGTTCAAGGGTGAAGTTTTCTTTTTCTATGAGGGCGTAAAAGAATCCCTGTTCTGGTTTCAGGGTCAGTACCCATTCATAAAATAACAAGGCCGGAACTTGTCCGGCCTTGTACAATTGTTTCAATCCATGTTTACCAACCTGGATTTTGCTTCAGGTTAGGATTCTTATCCAACTCACCCTGCGGTATGGGCCAGAGCTTGTATTTCGCATTGGTATTTTCCCTGGTCTGGTTTCTGGTTTTCAATCTTTTGGCTACAGTTGCGGTATAGCTAGGAACTCCGTCTGCATCAAAGCTTGGTGCTGCTGCAGGATCAGTGAGACTCAATGAAACACCAACTACCGGACCTGTCATGGCCTTGTTGTAAATATCCCATCTCCTCAGGTCCATCAGCCTTACGCCTTCTCCAGCCAATTCAACGGCCCGCTCCCTTCTGATCAATTCCCTCAAGGCTGCTTGTGTACCCGTTGTAACAGCAGGTTGACCTGCACGGGCCCTCACCGCATTGATTGCTGTAAAAACAGTCGGATCAATTTCATTGAGTTCAATTTTGGCCTCAGCGTAGGTCAACAATACATCGGCATATCGCATCAGGATATAACCGGTTTTGGTTTCCCAGGAATATTGCGTTGAGTCAATGTATTTGCTCCAAACATATCCAACACCACCTGAAGACCCTGTAGATCCGGCAAACCATGGAGAGTTAAGGAAATCAATCCAGTCAATATTGCTGGCAACATTGTCATATTTGTTGGTGCTCCAATTCCATTTGATCCTCACATTGGAATAGATATTGTAGATGGTCCGCTCTTTGGGTTGAACATACGGCAGTGATGGCGATTTTGCGGTATTGTGCACCATGGTATCTCCCTGAGAATAGATGGTCCATTTCAACCTGTTATCACGATTGGCTGAAGGAGTTCTAGGGTTGTATAAAGGAGACTGGTCGATCCTTCTGCCATCCTTCATTTCATAGCGATCAAACAAGGCTTGTGAAGGAAAATGACTGCTCTGTGAAGTTCCCACCTGGCGGGGAATGGTTAAAACAGCCAGCCAGTTTTGGGGATCCAATACATCTGTCGGATAGGTCTGGGCAAAAAGGATTTCACGGTTTGCATTTGAACGCTGTCCTGCCAACATGAACAAATCAGTGTAGCGAGGATTCAATCCGTAAGCATTCATGTCGATGACTGCTTTGGAAGCAGCTGCAGCTGTTTTGTTGTCTTTGATCAACATGGCCAATTTGGCTTTAAGACCCAGTGCAACACCTTTGTTAACCCTGCCATACAAAATAATAGGACTGGCTCCAGCTGCATCAAACAAAGAGGCAGCTTCATCAAGATCCTTGTACAATTCCTGTGCGGCAGTTGCCAGAGGCGTTCTAGACAATGCCTCATATTCAGAGGGCAACAACGGCTTTGTATAGAAGATGGGATCACCAAACCATCCCATCAGGTGATAATAAGCCCAGGCACGGAGCACAAGACCCTCGGCCCTTATGCGGCTATAGGTTTTGGGAGCAGCTGCAGCCTGGCCTTTCTTCATGCCATCCAGAAGGTAGTTGGCCCTTGACACCAGCTTGTATGCTTGGCTCCAGCCAGTTGAGGTCAGGGCATTGCCCACAAGGAATGGACCACCATCCCCCATTGCCACTTGGTCTTCGGAGTTACCTGTGCGTTTGATGGCCAGGTCTGTAGCAGATTCAATTGCAAAATGAAGTGGGGTATTGTTGGCCAATGCCCAAAAAGAAGCCGCATAAACACCATTCAAACCAAGCTCCATCTCTTGCTCTGTGGCAAGAAAGGTCTCTGATGAAATACTGTCGAGTGGCTGCCTGTCCAGGAACTTGTCACAACCACCAAGGGCCAACAGCAAGAACAGGAAACTATATGTAAAAATCTTTTTCATGTGTAATGTTTTACTTGGATTAGAAGTTGAGGTTCACGCCTACAGTGAAGGTTTTCATCAAAGGATAAAACTGGCCTGTTTGGCTATTGATTTCAGGATCAAATCCATTCCAGGTATCGGTGAATGTCAACAGGTTTTGGCCACTGACATAGACCTTAGCGCCAGTGATTTTCAATCTGTTGATCACAGATGAAGGCAGCCTGTATCCAAGATTGATGTTCTTGATCCTGAAATAAGCTGCACTCCTGATCCATTTGTCTGATGCAACAAAATTTGTTCCACCTGAACCGGAAGGCAACAAACGAGGGAAGGTTGCATTGGAATTGGAAGGCGTCCAATAATCCTTGTGGATAGAAAGCAATGAAGCAACAAAATCACTGCTGTTGAAAGGAATGGCACCCGTTCCGCTGAGATAATTGTTCCTCATCCCAACACCCTGCCCAAACAAGTTCAGGTCAAAGTTGGTATAGCTAAGATTGAGGTTTATGCTGTACTCATAGCGGGGAAAGCTGTTGCCAATAAAGGTCCTGTCAAATGCATCAATTTTTCCATCGGGCTTTCCATCAGCACCGCTGATGTCGGCATACTTTACATCACCAGGCTTTGGTCCGTTGGCCGTGGTAGCACTGTAAGGAACACCAAACTGAAGCGGTGAACTGGTGATGTCATTGGCATCCTTGAAATATCCAATCGACTGATAACCAAAATAAGACCATAAGGCCTGACCAACTGCCGTACGCTCAGATCCTGCGTCCAGGTAAGGAACACCAGGCAATGCGGTTACTTCGTTCACAACATCACTCAGCATCAGGGTTGCATCAAGCTTAAACTTCTTGCTGATATTGGCTTTGTAATTGGCACTCACCTCCCACCCTGTATTGGTCATGTCTCCGGCATTTACAAACGGAGCACTCAAGCCGATATAGGAAGGAATCGGCCTTACCAGCAGGATATCACTGATGGTGCGCTTGTAATAATCAAATGTCAGGGTAAGGTTTCGCTTCACTGTAAGGTCTATCCCCACGTTCATCTGTGCTGAATTCTCCCAGGTGATGCCTGGATTGGGCGCATCCAACAATGCATATCCCAGCGTGGTAACATTGTTTAAATAAGTGCTTGTTCCGTTGTTGGGATTGGAATAGGTTGATGTTTGGTAATTCACTGCAAATGGATAAATCTCTGGCAATGCCTGATTTCCCAGCAAACCATAGGAGACCCTGATTTTTCCGAAATTGATCAGGTCTGACAGGCCATCAAAGAATTTCTCTTTGGAGAATATCCATCCTGCCGAAGCAGATGGAAAAAATCCCCACTGCTTGTCCAAGGCCTGTGAAAACCTTGATGAGCCATCGTATCTACCGTTGACCTCCAAAAGATATTTATCATCAAAACTATAGTTCAACCTTGCATAGAAACCAGCCAGTGCAGTTTGGTAGGCAGAACCGGCATTGTTCCTGTCTGCAGCACCAAGGTTCAGATAAGGCTGATCTGGATTATTGAAACCTGTTCTGGATGCGGAGATGCCTTCATACAAGAACTCCTCAGTTTGACCACCGGCCAATAGCTTGAAACGATGGTTGCCAACATTTTGGGAAAAAGTTGCTTGCGCGAGCATTGTATTCCTTGTATTAGAAGAATAAGATTCTCCAAGGCTTGTAGAACCAGGCCATTGGCTGATCTTGTCATATGCTGACGTAACAAGGTTGGGCACATAAATGTCTGCGTTCTTGGTAAAACTCTTGCCATGTGGCGTCCAATGTTCGCGAGACCAATAGGCTTCGAATTCAAGGCTTTCAATAGGCTTGTAGTTGAGGGCAATTTTACTCAGGAACGAATTGCTTTCAGAAACGGATGTACCAGCTGCTTCGGCCTGGGCAAGCGGGTTCCTGTTATTGGTTTGCCCGGCAGTTCCATACATGCCCGGTCCAAATTTGGCAGCACCAATGGCAGGCAATCCAATGGCCTGGCGGATGATGAATTCAGGACTGGATGTTGATGGAGAAGTATTCTTGCTGAAGTTATAATTGAAAACCCCACTCAAGGTCAGGTTTTTCCTGAGCTTGAAATCAGGATTGAATCGGATATCATAGCGCTTGAAACTATTGTTGGGAATCAGGCCCTGCTGATCCAAATAGGTAATGGAGGTGAAAACATTGGTATTTTCGCCGCCAGCATTGAGCGTTACGTTATGGTTCTGCATCAATGCAGAATTGGTGAACAGGAGGTCCACCCAGTCATTGTCAATCACATCGAGGTTATTCGCCTTTGTGGTTTTGTATTTGTCAATCAATGACTGTTGAAAAAGGAATGACGTTGGGACTCCGGTCCTGTTTTGTTCTGCCACATTGCTCAACTCCATGTGCTCAATGGCAGTTGTCCTTTCAGGCATTGCGGTAGCAATCTGTTTGGAAACAAAACTGTTGTAGCTCACCTTCACCCCTTTTCCTTTTGCACGAATGGTTTTGACAAGGATAACACCATTGGCTGCACGTGTTCCGTATATGGCAGTTGATGCTGCGTCTTTAAGAATCGTGATGCTCTCAATGGCATTGGGATCGATGGCATCAAGGCTTGAAACAACGCCATCAACCATGATCAATGGACTCTGACCAGCATAAATGGAACTCAAACCACGAATCCGGATGGAGGCACCATCAGCACCGGGGCGTCCTGATTGTTGGGTCACCGTAACACCTGGAGCAAGACCTTGCAAAAGGTTGCTGGCAGTGGCTACCTGACGCTTCAGGAGGTCTTCTTGCTTAAGGGCCACAACCGATCCGGTTAGATTGGCTTTTTTCTGTGTACCATATCCCACAACAACAACTTCATTGAGACTTGAAGAAGTGGAGGTAAGGGTTATGTCCAGCTGATTGCCATTGACAACTACCTCCTTGGAGGCAAAGCCAATGCCGGAAAGAACAATTGTTTGTCCGGTGGATGCGTTGATGGTAAATTCACCTGCGGAATTGGTTCTGGTCCCTTTTTTGGTGCCCTTGACAAGAACAGAAACACCTTCTGCAGGTGCCTCTCCCTCGCTGCTGGTCACCTTTCCGCTGATTCTAGACTGCTGGGCAAAACCCAACAACCAGGAAGTACAGAGCATGGTTAGGATAAGCGTTAGCTTTTTCATGATTGTGTTTTGTTTAAAATGGTTCTGATGATGCTTCTTCTATGTTTGGAATGATTAAAAAATTAGTGTGTTTAGCCAGCAAGAAAATCGCTGAATGTTGTTGAAACCTGGTACAAGGCCCTGGGGATATGAAAGCAGCCTTTCCATTTTCCCCCTTTGGCGCTACTGAGCACCTCTCCACGCCTGTTCAAATAACCGAACCACTCCCCATTTTCAGGATCACGGAATTTCTCCCAGGTATAGGCATGCATGGTATCAAACCATTTTAAACAGCTGGGATCTTTTGTAAGTGCATACCCCTTGGCCAATGCCACCAGGGCTTCCACATGAACCCACCATAGTTTCTGGTCCCACTCCAACTGCTGCAATGGCTTGTTTTCTGTGTCCATAAAATAGAGCAACCCACCAAATTCCTTATCCCAGGCATGTTCTATCGTTTTCAACATGATGTTCTTTGCCTTTTCAATCAGTGCAAGATCATTCATGCGCTTTCCCAAATCCATGATGAACCACATGGCTTCAATGGCATGACCAGGATTCATCAATCTTCCTTCAAAAGTATCTGATAGGCTTCCGTCTAGATTCACATTTTCAACAATCAGACCAAGCTCTGGCCTGTAAAAAACATCCATCACTTCATGGAGAACCGTCGGTATAAATGAGTCAACCCTTTCCTTTCCCAGAATATCTTCCAGCTCCAAACTCAGGTTACACAGGATCATGGGAAGTGTAAAATTCTTCAAGGGCCTGGAACCAGGGAATGATTTGTTGTAAACGCCCTTCCAATTGTGTTGTCGCGAAATGATGTTCTCAAAAGTATTGAGTGCGATTTCCCTGTATTCTGGCGAAGGGTCAATTTTATTCAATGCAGCAAAGGCCATGGTAGCAAAGCAATCACTAAAAATATTATAGGGCTGAACCAGTGGCTTACCGTCTGCTGTGAGAGAGAAATACCAGTTTCCTTGTGCATCCCGGCCGAATTGTTTCATGAATGATGCTCCATGCAGGGCCATTTCCTTCCAGGCTGGATTTTGCTCTACGAGCCTGTACATGGTAGAAAAACACCATACCTCTCTTCCCTGCAACCACATGAACTTGTCTGTATCGTATACCTTACCTTGTTGATCCAAACAGGTGAAATAGCCTCCATTTTTTTCATCCTTGCTATGCTGAAACCAAAATGGAAGCACATTCTTTACCAATTCCTCATGATAAAGTTTTGAATAGTTCAATATCCGGCTTGCTACAACATCTTTTACTTCTTGTACCATTGGCATTAATTAAAAGCAGTATTGCTAAAATAATTACCAATTTATAAAATATTTGTAAACTAACCCAACTTTGTTAATTTTTTTATTATCTAATTTGGATCGTATATAAACAAAAAATACAGCTTACCCAGCCCAACCAAGACCATTTGCTTGTTTGTAAGGCTAGAAATAAATACAACATTCAAGAGTCAATGTCTAGATTAAAACAGATTAATCATAGATTTGATGCACAGGAAAAGTATGAAAAGGAAAAAAACAAATCTTAATATATTTAACGATGAAGCGGTATCCGGGGTTGTTTTCAAAAACAGGTCCTTGAAAAAGTCCATCATCAGCCATATCAACCAGTCTGGCAACAGCACCATCACTGATTTGAGCAAAGATTTGGGCACCAGCGTCCCTAAAACCACATCCCTGATCAATGAACTGATCCAGGATGGATTGATCCAGGATGAAGGGAAACTGGATTCTACCGGCGGACGAAGGGCCAGCATGTTTGGCCTTGTTCCAGATGCCTGTTATTTCCTGGGCGTGGACGTCAAAAAATTCCATATCAATTTTGGATTGATGGATTTTACCAAGAAAATGATCTACCAGAAGGAAAAAGTACCATTCCGCCTTGAAAACACACCAGAATCACTGGAAAATCTCATCCAGCTCATCAAGGCTTTTTTGGGTGAGGGACCAAGCAGCAAAGCCCAAATACTGGGCCTCGGCATCAACCTTACAGGAAGAATCAACCATAAAACAGGCCATAGTTTCAGTTTCTTTCATTTCAAAGAAGAACCCCTGGCCGAGATTATACAAAATGAAATAGGTATCCCAACATTTCTGGAAAATGATTCCAGGGCAATGGCCTATGGGGAGTTTCAATCCAACGAATTGAGAAAGGAAAACAATATCCTTTTCATCAACATGGATTATGGTATGGGCATGGGCATCCTGCTGGATGGAAAGGTTTATTACGGAAAATCAGGTTTTAGCGGAGAGTTCGGGCATATTCCCCTTTTTGAGAACGAAATCATTTGTCATTGTGGCAAAAAAGGTTGTTTGGAAACAGAAGCCTCTGGGCATGCCCTTGTTAGAAAATTCAAGGAGCAGATCAAAAAAGGATTTACCTCCATTGCACTGAAAAAAAATATGTCGATTGATGAGATTACCATGAATGATATCATCAACGCAGCGATGAATGAGGACCAGCTCAGCATTGAGCTGATTTCAGAGATAGGAGAAAAACTGGGCAAGGGATTGGCTGTATTGGTCAATATTTTCAATCCCGAAATGCTTATCCTTGGGGGTGCGCTTTCGGAGACAGGCGACTACATCCGGCTCCCCGCCAGAAGCACCCTGAACAAACTTTCGTTAAGCTTGGTCAACAATGATACCAAACTCAAGATCTCTCAACTGGGAGAAAAAGCTGGGGTCATTGGTGCATGTCTTACAGCAAGAGACACGATCATTCTTTAGTAAGCCATCGCAAACAAAACCCTCTGCTTGCTGGGCTTTCCTGAGAAAACACAGACCCCTTCTTCGGCCTGGTTGTTCAACGGAATACAACGGATGGTAGCCTTGGCTTCTTCCTTGATCTTGTCTTCGGTTTCTGCCGTTCCATCCCAATGGGCAGCAATGAATCCACCCTTTTCATTCAAGACTTGTTTGAATTCCTCCCAACTGTTTACAGGAGTAATATGGGAATCCCTGAATGCCAATGCCCTGTTGTAAAGATTTTGCTGGATATCTACCATCAAAAACTTGACATGCTCAATTATGTTTTCTGCAGGAATTGATTGTTTTTCCTTGGTATCCCTTCTGGCCACTTCTACCACCCCATTTTCAATGTCCTTCTGACCAATGGCGATGCGCACAGGAACACCCTTGAGTTCGTACTCTGCAAATTTCCATCCTGGTCTTGTATTCTCAGAATCGTCGTATTTCACAGATATTCCGTTGGCTTTCAAGCCAGCAACAATGGCATTCACCTTTTCATCGACCAAGGCTTTCTGCTCTGGCCCTTTGTAGATGGGAACGATGACAACCTGCAACGGTGCAATTCTTGGGGGCATGACAAGTCCCTGGTCATCACTGTGGGCCATCACCAAGGCGCCGATCAACCTGGTTGAAACACCCCATGAAGTTGCCCAAACAAATTCCTGCTTGTTCTCCTTGGTCAGGTATTTTACATCAAAGGCTTTCGCAAAATTCTGGCCCAGGAAATGGGAAGTTCCGGCCTGCAAAGCCTTACCATCCTGCATCAGGGCTTCTATACAATAGGTTTCCAAGGCACCGGCAAAACGTTCATTGGGTGTTTTGATGCCCTTGATAACAGGAAGCGCCATATAATTTTCCACGAAATCTCCGTACACATGCAGCATTTTTTCAGCTTCTCCAATGGCTTCTTCAGCGGTCGCATGGGCTGTATGCCCTTCCTGCCAAAGAAATTCTGCTGTCCTCAGGAACAAACGGGTTCTCATTTCCCACCGAACAACATTCGCCCACTGGTTGATCAGCAGTGGCAAATCACGGTAGGATTGTATCCAGTCTTTGTAGGCATTCCAGATGATGGCTTCGCTGGTCGGGCGTACAATAAGTTCTTCTTCCAGCTTTGCTTCAGGATCAACCATCAGCTTTCCCTTGTTGTTGGGGTCAGCTTTCAACCTGTAATGGGTAACCACAGCACATTCCTTGGCAAAGCCCTCGGCATGCCCCTCTTCTTTCTCGAGAAAGGATTTGGGAACAAACAACGGAAAATAGGCATTGACATGGCCGGTGTCCTTGAACATCTTGTCCAATACATCCCGCATGTTCTCCCAAAGGGTATAGCCGTAGGGCTTTATTACCATGCAGCCCCTCACAGCAGAATAGTCTGCCAGCCCACCCTTCAGGATCAATTCATTGTACCACTGCGCGTAGTCTGTAGCCCTTGATGTCAGTTCGTTTGCCATATTATAAATGCTTTAACAGTTTTTATTGAATTGAGTGCAACTTTAACAGTTGCCGTTCGTCTAAATAATGGAACAGGATTGAGCAAATGTAGTAACTTCGGATTAATCTTTAAATCGCATTGTATGAACAAGATCATTCTTGCTATTTCGCTGGCTTCCATCATGATGGGATGCAGCACAGTCTACAAGACTGGCCAGACCATTGATGACGTCTATTTTTCTCCAGCCAGACCAGGCGCCGAATATGTCAATGTGGAAGAAAAAGATGAATACAGGGCTTCAGAAGTTCCCATGACTGACCGGTACATGCGGATGAAGGCCTTTGGTGGTTCAAGGTGGAATTCATTTGATGATGATTATGCCTATTGGAACAATCCATACTGGAACAACAGCAGCTATTTCAACGTCTATCCCTCTTATGGCTACTCAGGCATGAACAGCCTGTATTTTGGAAGGCCCATGTCTTATGGGATTTCAAACTACCTCAATCCATTCTCTCCCAACTATTATGGCCAACCCGTAATTGTGTACAATACAGGCAAGTCAATGGTTTCAAATTCAACCGGACCAAGAACCTATTCACTCAGCAATTATACACCCATGAAATCCAGCAGTGCTGACCCTAAATCGGGAGGATTTTTGCGCTCAGGCGGACAGTCCAACAATTCTGGCGCCAATATCCCAAGAGGTGGATACAATCCCAACAGCAGTGGTGAGTCTTATGGAAGTCCTTCAAGAACTTTCTCCAACAGTTCAAATTCCAGTAGCTCTGGCTCAAGCAGCTCCAGTTCAAGCTCAAGCAGCAATCCTTCCAGCACTGGTTCTGCCCCTGTTAGAACATTCCCCAAAGGAGGAAACTAATTCAGTTGTTCAGTCATGGTTTGATGGTATGGTTTTCAAGACCCTGCTCAATACCTGAATGGCTGAACACCTGTTCCCAAAATCATTTCGCATGAAGCAACTCCCCATTCTATTCAGCATTTTATTTGGCTTACAATTGCAAGCGCAGGAACCTGTTGATGCCCTCCGTTATTCTTTGATGGGGCACGGGGGAACAGCAAGGGCCAGGGCAATTGGTGGAGCGATGACTTCATTGGGTGGAGATATTTCTGCGGCTTTCATCAATCCTGCAGGCCTTGGGCTGTACAAAAGCGGAGAGTTCACCTTTACGCCCTCTCTGGCATTCAACAATACCAAAATCAACTACCTCAATACAGAAAGCAAGGCCAACAAGATTACCCCTGATTTCAGCAACATAGGACTGGTAATGCCCAGGCCCGGATCATGGAATGGCAATTGGAGAAACTTCACTTTTGGTGTAGGAATGAACAAAACAGTAAACTTTGGCAACAGCACAAGGTTAAAAGGAACCAATACAGAGAGCTCTTATTCGGAGAAATACCTTGAAGAGTTGATCAACAACAAGATTACTGATCCCAACCAGGCAGCAGACAAATTTCCTTACGGATCCAGCCTTGCCTTCAACACTTACCTCATTGATACCCTTGCAGGACCTGGTGGTAGCATCAGGGGTTATAGAAGTCTTGCCACGCCCCAAACTGGCGTGAACCAACAGCAAGACATTAGCACCAAGGGCAGCATCAATGATATTTATTTCTCTGCCAGTGGCAATTATCTGGATAAACTATTTGTAGGCGGAGGCATTACGTTCAGCAAACTCAAGTTCGAAAAGACCTCCATTTTCAGGGAGTCCGATGCCACATTGAACAAAAAAAACAATTTCAATTATTTTGAAACCGAAGACTATCTCCTTACCGAAGGGGTAGGCATTGGCGTGAAGCTGGGGTTGATTGTGAAGCCTGTAGAGAGGCTCCGGATTGGATTGGCCTTCCATTCCCCTGTCTTGTACAACATGGACGACAAATACAGCAGCAAGATCACCACAGACCTGGAAGGGTATCAGGGAAACGGTGTACTCAAGCAGAGTTCACTTGATTTCAACAATGGTGAACTGGGCCAGTTTCAATATGATTTCACCAACCCGATGCGGCTGTTGGCAGGCATATCCTATGTGTTAAATGAGGTTGCCGATGTGAACATGCAAAAAGGTTTCATCAGTGCAGACATCGAATACCTTGACTACTCCAACGCAAAATTCAGTGGAGCCACAACAAGCGATGATAGTTACCTGAACCAGGTGAATGATGCCATCAAGGAACAATTCAGGTCTGCCCTGAACATGCGGTTGGGTGGCGAGCTCAAGTTCAAGACCATCATGACCAGGCTCGGCTTCAACTACATGGGCAATGCTTATGCCAGTGCTCCGTTGAAGGCAAGGCAAATGAACATCAGTGGTGGACTGGGATACCGGAACATGGGATTCTTTGTAGACCTTACCTATGTACAACAGCTGGTCAAGGATGCCAGTTTCCCCTACCGGCTCGACAATGGTTTTTATGAACCGGGGAATGTGCATGCAAGCAATGGCAATGTTTTCCTGACGGTTGGGTTCAAATTTTAAACCCTGGTTTTTGAAAAGTTTATCCAGGTACCAACTTGGTGCAGGCTTGTTGCTTATCCCTAATTTTCATTAAATTGCGTCATGGCCATTCTTAAATTTCGTGTCTACTTCGAAGAGGACGATACCATTTATCGTGACATCATCATCAAGCACAACCAATCTTTTTTTGAATTGCACCAGATGATTTTGTCTGCCTATGAATTTGACAGTATTCACCAGGCAACCTTTTTCAGGAGCAATGCAAGTTGGCAAAGGGGAAGGGAAATCAGTTTGGAAAAATATGATGATGTTGAATACAGGGTGGAGCCATTGGACATGTTTGAAACGACCATTGGATCCGAAATCAGGGATACAGAACAAAAATTCATCTACCTCTATGACTTCAAAAAAAACTGGTCTTTCAAGGTACAGTTGATCAGTGTTTCAAAAGAGGAAAATTCAAAAACCACCTACCCTTCCATCACAAGAAAAGAAGGGATAGGACCAAGCCAATATGGCATCAAAAGCCTCCTTGGAGACCGCTTTGCAGATGTAGAAGAGAAATATGATCTTGCTTCGCTTGGAGACGGTTTTTCAGACGAAGGTGAAGATACAGGCGGAAGTGAAGACGCTGGAGAAAGTGAAGATGCCGGAGAAGAAGCTGATGGCACTGAAGAGGACACATCATTTTAGCATGGTCAAAAAAGAATGCATCATCGTTGTTGGACCTACCGCAGTAGGAAAAACCGCTGAGGCCATCAAGATAGCTGCAGCACTGAAAACTGAAATCATTTCTGCAGACTCCCGGCAATGTTACAAGGAAATGAAAATAGGCGTTGCAAGGCCTTCTGATGCAGAATTATCTACCGTAAGGCATCATTTTATTGCCAACCATTCCATTCACGAAAACATTACAGCCGCCAGTTTTGAAAAGGAGGCCCTTGCCTCTTTAGACCTTATTTTTCAAGACCATGACCAGGCTGTTGTTTGCGGCGGAACAGGCCTTTACATCAAAGCACTTGCGGAAGGGCTGGATGATATTCCTGAAGTGCCCGTTGCACTGCGCAACAAGGTCATCGCCATCCACAATGATGAAGGGTTAGAAGGCCTGAGGGATGCATTGCTCAGCCTTGATCGAGGATATGCTCTCCATGGAGACATCCATAATCCCAACCGCATGATGAGGGCGCTGGAAGTGATCATGCATACAGGATTTCCGATTGCCCACTATCAAAAAGGGGTTGCGCAAAAAAATGCGGGCGAAGAAGATCCTCATAGGTCTGATGGAAAAAGAAATTTTAGGATAAGCTATCGATATATTCAAATGCCGAGGGAAGATCTCTACACAAGGATCAACAAACGGGTAGACATGATGATGGCAGAAGGATTGGAGGATGAGGCCCGGTCTTTGTTTGAATACAAGCATTTGACTGCCTTGCAAACAGTGGGGTACAAAGAACTCTTTGATTTTTTTGAGGGGAATTATTCAAGGGAAGAGGCGGTTGAAAAAATCAAACAACATACGAGGAATTATGCCAAACGACAAATCACCTGGTTCAGCCGATTAAGCATTGATTGAGTATAGGCTATCAATTACCCCCCAGTCCGAGTTCTTTTCCCTGCTCCATCATCATGGCAAAAGCTGCATCATAACTGTTTTCTATCAATCCGTCCAAAATAGCTTCTCTGATGGCTGTTTTGATCAATCCCACTTCCCTGCAGGGTTGCAGCTTGAAGGTTTCCATGATGAGTTCTCCGGTAATCGGTGGCTGCCAATTTCTCACCTTGTCCTTTTCTTCCACTTCTTTCAAACGAATGCGGACCATTTCGAAATTATTGCGAAACCGTTTTACTTTTGCTTCATTCTTGGACGTGATATCAGCATCACAAAGGGTCATCAAATCTTCCAAATCATCCCCTGCATCAAACAGCAGGCGGCGTATGGCAGAATCAGTGATATTCTCTTTTGTCAGGCTGATGGGCCTCAAATGCAATTCAACCAATTTTCTTACATACCGCATGTTCTCCTGCATGGGAAGCTTCAGCTTGGTGAAAATCTTTGGCACCATTCTTCCTCCAACCACTTCATGGCCATGGAATGTCCAGCCGGCGCCCTCTTCAAACCGTTTGGTGGCGGGCTTTGCAATATCATGCAACAAGGCAGCCCAGCGCAACCAGAGGTTGTTGGTATTTTCAGCCACATTGTCAATCACCTGCAGGGTATGGTAAAAATTATCTTTATGCCCTTTACCATCGATATATTCTGCACCTGCAAGATCAACCATCTGTGGAAAAATGATTTTCAACAATCCGGTCGTGTACAAGAGATCCAATCCGACAGATGGCTTGCGTGAAAGCAAAATCTTGTTGAACTCATCTGTGATTCTTTCCTGTGAGATGATGGATATGCGGTGTGCTGCATCTGAAATACCAAGCAAGGTTTTGGACTCGATGGTAAAGCCCAGCTGAGATGCAAAACGAATGGCCCTGAGCATTCTCAACGGATCATCGCTGAATGTTTTTTCAGGTGCAAGCGGTGTTTTGATGATCCCCTTTTCAAGGTCTTCGATTCCGTTGAATGGATCTACAATTGAGATGTCATGAGCTGCCATACCGGGATACTGGGCAATATGGCGTATGGATTGTCCTTTTTCTGTTGGCAAATAATCCATCACTGAAAAGGCCAGTGCATTGATGGTGAAATCCCTTCTTTCCTGATCATCCTGTAGCGAACCTTGTTCTACAATGGGATTCCTAGATTCTTGCTGATAGCTCTCTTTTCTTGCCCCTACAAACTCCACATCATAGCCTTTGACGTTGAAATGGGCAGTCCCAAAATTCTTGAACCAGGAAACCTTGGGTTGAGGAACAAACAATACGCTGACGGCATTCGCCAATGCGATGGCATCACCCAGGCAAACAATATCAATGTCTTTACAAGGACGCCCAAGCAATTTGTCGCGTACAAACCCACCCACCACAAAGGCTTCGACGCCAAGGGATGAAGCAGATTCCGCTATTTTACCTACAATCAAGGCTTCTGGCTTCTCTAAAGAAAAATGCATATTGGCAAAGTTAACAAAATTGAAAGGGTTCAAACTTGCATTTTACCTAAGCAGTATTCATGAGGAAGCCCCAACTGCCATAGATCCAGGATATATTACACTCGGGGGCAGGAAGGTACTGGTAGAATTCTGAAATAGTTGAAGGGGTTGAAGAGGTTGAAGGGGTTGAAGGAAATACTTAAACCACTTCAACAGGCCGCAGGCCGACTTAAACCCTTTCAACGCGTTTCGCTACTTCAACAGGCCGCAGGCCGACTTAAACCGCTTCAACTTCTTCAACATTTAGACAGCTACATTAAAATCCCTCAATGCATCATTCAAGCTTGTTTTAAGGTCTGTGCTGGGCTTTCGCTGGCCAATGATTAGTGCACATCCCACCTGATAATTACCTGCAGGAAACTCCTTTGTATAGGTTCCTGGGATCACCACTGAACGGGCAGGAACACGGCCCTTGTATTCTATCGGTTCTGGACCGCTTACATCTATGATTTTGGTTGACTTGGTCAACACCACATTGGCTCCCAATACAGCTTCTTTCTCGACAATCACACCCTCAACAACAATGCACCTGCTGCCAATGAAGCAACCATCCTCTACAATAACTGGAGTTGCCTGAAGGGGCTCAAGCACACCGCCTATGCCAACGCCACCACTGAGGTGTACGCCCTTGCCAATTTGTGCACAACTGCCCACAGTCGCCCAGGTATCCACCATGGTTCCCTCGTCAACATAAGCACCGATGTTCACATATGATGGCATCAGGACCACATTCTTGGCAAGATAGGCGCCATAGCGGGCAACGGCATGGGGAACCGCGCGCACGCCCAATGATTTATAGTCTTTTTTGAGCAGCATTTTATCGTAGAATTCAAACGGAGCAAGTTCCCAGGTTTGCATTTGCTGAATGCCGAAATACATCAGGATAGCTTGCTTTACCCACTCGTTCACCTGCCAATCATCCCCTGCCTTTTCAGCCACACGAAGCCTGCCCTTGTCAACCTCTTCAATCACAGCCCTGACAGCATCAGCATATTCAGCGTTTTTCAACAATTCACGATCGCTCCAGGCAGCAAGTATTGAATCTTTAAGTTCCATATATGTATTTTTGTCAAAAGTAATAAAATGATCTCTACTGCAGTCATCAGCCATGGAATCTCTGCCAGGACTTTTCATATTCCATTCATCACCACCCATCCTGGATTTTACCTGGACATGATTCTTGAGAGGACTGGAGATACTGCACAACAAAAATATCCAACCATAAAAATTGCAAGGACTTTAGATGAAGTATTGAATGACCCAGCCATTGAACTGGTTGTCATTTGCAGCCCCAACGAGACACATTTCCCCTATGCCAAGGCCGCACTGTTGGCGGGAAAACATGTTGTTGTTGAAAAGCCGTTTACCAATACCTCAGCAGAGGCAAAAGAACTCATTGAACTGTCTGCTTCTACAGGGAAGGTCTGCTCTGTTTACCACAACCGCCGTTACGTCACTGATTTTCTGACCATGAAAAAAATTGTAGATGACGGGATACTTGGAGAGCCAAGAGAGTTCTTTGCGCATTACGATCGATACCGGCCAGACCCCAGAACCTACGGGCTTTGGAGAGAGCAGGAACTCCCAGGCAGCGGTATTTTCTATGACCTTGGGCCACACCTGATTGACCAGGCCCTGATGCTGTTTGGCATGCCGACATTTATCAGTGCTGACATCAGGAGAATGAAACCTTATTCAAAAGTGGATGACTATTTTGATGTGAAACTCGAATATGATAACCTGATCGTTACGCTGCATGCCAGCATGCTTGTTCGCGAAATGGGGCCACGCTACATGATCCACGGAACCAAAGGTTCTTATATCAAATCTGGCGAAGACCCACAAGAGGAATTGCTCAAGGCGGGTGCAAAACCCATTGGACCTGATTGGGGAAAGGAAGATTCCTCCATTCATGGACTGATCCATACAGAAGTAGGTGGAGAAATCATCCGAAGGCCCTACCCTTCTTTACAGGCCAGCTATGGAGATTACTACAAGAACTTGTACAGTACAATTAAAAATGGCGCCCCTTTGAAAGAGACGCCATTGGATGGTTATAATATTATTCGTTTGATTGAACTTGCGTTTCAAAGCAGCAAGGAAAAAAGAAACATTACTTGTTGATTGTCTCAACCAGCTGCTTAACGCCCAAAACAGTGTACAAATCATATTTTGCGGACGAATTGGGATTTCCAAGTGCCCCCAATACATCCTTGTCTTTGAGTTTGATTTTGTTCAATTCGGCAGTAGCACGATTGTAAATATAATAGTCATAATACTGTTCAAAGAGCTTGATGTCTTTTGAATACATGTCAGCAGGATCTGCTACCAGCCTGATCCTGTACTGCCTCAGGAAAGCAAACTTTGATCCGTCAGCGATGACATTCAAATAGCCTTTGAGACTTACTTTGGGCAGGTTGGCAGCATTGATGAAATTGAGTTTTTCACCCCCAAAATTCTCAGAAAGCTGGATAAAGAAACCTGAAACTTCCCCATCAGGCGCCACAAATTTCTTATCGAGATCCACCCCTACTTTCTGATCGTAGATATCGTAAAGAATTTTTTTGTCAACAGTTACTACACCTGTTTTCATGGCAATATCACCATTGAATGATTCCCCCAGAAGATATGGGCTTCCCTTGACGCGGTATTGACTCACACGGATATATTCATGCGTCCATTTTTCTATCACGTGTTTGTTGAAATTACCAATAGGATCCGGCTGGGCATTCACCATCAATGTTCCCAAAACTGCGATAAATGTAAAAAACTGCTTCATGCTGTGTAAATTAAAAGCCGCTTCGAATATACTGAAGCGGCTTTTATAAGTTATGTTAAAATGGGTACTGCAAACTATCGCTTACTTTTATACTTTAATACAACAGTATATTCTCTTGTTGCAGCAGCCGGGTTCCACCTGAAATTCAACGTAAACGTCTTTGTAGCCGGAACATAATTATTTACTTTCCCAGCCCAGTTGGTAAGGGTGGCATTTCCAGAACAAGACCAAGTGACTAGATTTGTTGTAGGATTTATTGCCATCCGTAGTCCATCAATACCACCTATACCACCGTTACCTGACCACCTGAATGATCCATTACCACTGGCAGGTATGTCTACCTCAGATACACCTGATGTAATCAAGTAGACATCTGAATTTCCAGCCAAAGACCCACTGAGTGCATCATTTGCAGGAACACCTGGAGAGTTGTAACGCGTTACCAATCCTGATACAACTGTATAAATACCATCCCACTGGTTCTTCAACGCAATCTTATACACCACAGTCTTCAAGTTAGCAGGGATGGCAACGCCAGACTTGCTTACTGAGCTGATGGTGAATGCCAGACCATAGTTTTTGGTTGGATCAAGCGTGCCGGTATTGATCTGACAGGTAAAATTGGGAGATACCCTTGTTCCCTGTTTAATTACAACAGTTGGATTAGCAGAAGTGAATGTCAAAACACTGGCTGGAAGAAGGGTTAGGCCACCAACAGCAGTAACTGCTGCATCATCTTTTGCAAATGTTACCGTGATGTCTTCAGGAGCCTTGTCTACATTTTCGTAGTTCGCCGAAAAAAGCTCAAGTGGCTGGTTGCCTGATTTTGACTCTAAGGCGATTGAGTATGGGCTGCTGGCTGCTGCTGGCAATGAAACAAATGTGCCACCTGCAAAACCACCCATACCATAGGTTCCGTTGTTAAAACCTTCGTCTTTTAAGCAAGATGAAAGGCTGAATATCGCCAAAGCGATCAGCGCTGGGGTCTTGTATTTTGAAAAAATATTGTTCATGTCTTTACTTTTTGTGTGTGAATACGTCGAAGTTATTTGTGCCAGAAAACTTTAGAAGTAAACTGACTGATTGTTCCTTCAGCTTTAACATTGTCAGCATTGTAGTTGTACTCTGAAGTTGGATAAAGCAACCTCGATGGGATTTGGTTTGTTCCCCTTTCAGGAGCAACGGAAAGTGCTGGCGAAACTACTTTCAACCTGCGCACATCATTCCAAGTTTCCAGGATTCCAATTCCGTTCAAAGCAAGGTATTTCTGCCAGGCTATAGCAGTAATCTGGTTGGCCAAGGTTCCGCCAACAGGCCAAGCAACTTCAACATTTGTTTTGCGCAGATAGGCGTCAGCTGTAGTTACTGCATTGGGTACTCCCAACCAGCTGAAAGATTCCCTTACAGCAAGGTTATATGCTGTTTGAGCGTTTCCACTGATCCAACCCCTGGCAGTTGCCTCAGCCACATAAAATGCAGCCTCAACAGAAGTCATTACCCACATTGGCATGGTAAATGACTTGCCTATTCCAAATCCTACTCCTGACGTGTTGTCAGAAGAATTGACGATCAATGGATCAGAACCGTAAATTGTTCCCTTTAAAGCACCTCCGGCTTTGGGCGCACGATATACATAAGATACCCTTGGGTCAGCAAGTGTATTCATCAGACTGAGGGTGAAATTGTTGGCCCTGTTGTAGTTGTCATTTTCATTGCCATTGATGGCATTGAACATGTGTGCACTGTAAAAAGGATTTGGCCTGTCAGCAACATAGCCCGGTTGAACTTCTGCACTCAAACCATTTCCGAGGTAGCCCGATCCTTCCGTGTTGATCTTCGCGATCTCGGCAGCAGGACTGAATGTGCTTGTACCCGTGGTGTGAATGAGCATCTTTAGTTTGACGGTATTGACAAATTTTGCCCATTTAACCTTGTCTCCAGCAAACATAATATCCCTTTTGAGGATGTTGGTGTTCTTGTTAACATCAGCCGCTTTGATCAAAGCCAAACCAGCATCCAACTGGGCGTATAATGCCTTGTACACATCTTCACCCTTATCGTAGGTTGGGCGGATGTTACCAACAAGATCAAAAGCCTTTGAATAGGGAACATTGTTGTAGAGATCCACCAGGTTGATCATTTCATAGGCACCAAGGACTTTGGCAATACCCTCATAATATGTCCAACCCAATTCTTTGGATTTCTTCTCAATTGCTTTGTATTGACCTACGGTGTAGTAAACACCTTCAAAAATACCGGCTCCAAAATCATTGGTGATGTTGTAGCTCATTTCGACGGTAGAACGAGAATAAGAACCTGCAGCACTCCAATAACCCAGCCAGCGTGCCATAAAATCCCAGCTGCTTGCATTGCGGGCAGCAGTGGTTGTCATTTGGGGGGCAAGAGCGAGATCGGGAGTGATAAGCGACTCAGTGGCCGAATTAGGATTCGTATTGATGTTCAGGTAATCTTTCTTACAGCCGGTCAGGATCAATCCTGCGAAGGCTGCGATCATTATGTATTTTGTTTTAAACATGGTTGTGGTTTTACGTGTGATTGTATTAGAAACGCAGGTTAACGTTAAAACCATAGATCCTTGAAGGAGGAAGCTGGCCAGTTCCGTTCACACCCAATGCATTTCCTGTGGTGTTCGCGAACTCAGGGTCAGACCATTCGTTTGTTTTGGGCAGGAACATGAGCAAGTTCCTACCAACCAAACCAATTGAAACTCCTTTGATGAATCTTGCGCTCTTGATCAGTGATGATGGCAAATCGTAAGAAAGGGCAACTTCCCTGATTTTCCAGGCCGCAGCGCTGGTCAAATAGTTGGATTGAATTCCTCTGTTGGTTGCAGACGCTTCAAAGAAACCGTAGCCACCTGCACGAACAAGTACATCGTTGTTTTGTACATATTTACCACTTGCATCAGCATACACCGAGTTTGGAACCACAAAGCGCATACGGCCATTGGTAGCACTGCGAACGGAGATACCCGTGAAGTCCATGTCAGGACCAGCACCATTGTAGACTTGATGACCAGCCCTGTAATCTGCGGTAACTGTCAGGCTTAAACCTCTCCACTCAAACGAAGGCGTAACACCGAGGATGTATTTGGGCATTGTCCTTCCAAACATTGTAACGATAGGATTTTGAGAAGGAAGGCCTGTTTTTGCATCAACAATCACTTTCCCTTCTGGAGAGCGGTTGTAATCTGTCAATTTGAACATAAAGGCAGGATAGCCAACGATGGCAAAGTTGGAATTACCGATACCCACTTCATTCAATCCTTCATATACTGAGTTTACCTTGCTGTCTTGCAATGTAAAGTTTCCTTTGAAGTTGAACCTGAATTCACCAAGATCAACTACCGGCGTAAGGCGAAGATCAAACTCCAACCCTTTGTTGGTAAAGTCAGCAGCGTTTACCAATGAAGAAGAATAACCAGTAGAACGGCTCAACTGGATGCTGAGGATCTGGTTGGTGTTGTCTTGTGTGTAGGCAGTAGCTTCAATGCTTACCCTGTTTTTGAACAAGGACAATTCGAAACCAACTTCTTTTGACAATACAAACTCAGGTTTGATACCGGGGTTGTTTACGCTTGAGCTGGCTTGGAAACCAGGTAAACTTCCATAGGGGAAACCACCTGCTACACCGTATGTAGGTTCAAGTGAGTAAGCACCAAGGTTTACGTTACCTGACTGGGAAACCGATCCCCTTAATTTTAAATAAGAAATTACATCGCTGTTTTTGATGGCCTTGATGGCATCGCTCAGTACAACTGAAGCAGAAGCTCCGGGATAAAAGAAAGATCTTCCAGTGATGGGCAAACGGGAATCCCAGTCGTTACGACCAGTTACCTCCAAGAAAGCCCAGTTGTCATATCCAACCGATGCTTTTCCAAATACACCCATGAGCTTGGTTTCAGAGAAACTTGCGCTTGCGCCTGGTTCACCCGTTCTGTTGGATATATTGAAAAGTGTCGGGATAATCAGGTTGCTACCAGAAACACTAACCGATTTGGAGAATGTTTCACGGTAAGATTGACCAATCAAACCATCAACAGAGATCTTTCCAAAGTCTTTTTGACCAGCAAGGAAGGCCTCTGAGGTAATTCTTGTTCCTATGCTCTGTCCATCAGAAACGCTGGCAAAAACATCATTCACAGAATTGTACTTACCTGATGTTTTTGCAAAGGGAGAGTATGTAAAGGCCTCAGAAGTACTCCGTGAATTAGTTGAACCGACTGTTGTACCCAAACGGTAAGTGGCAGTCAACCAAGGAAGAATTTTATAGTTCAGGGTTGAAGTACCGATAAGGTCATGGGTAGTTCCCGTTGAACGAGCCCTGTCCAAAATGTAATAAGGATTGCTGGCATAATCATTGAAATAGTCATTAGGAGTAGACCATTCATCCGTTCTCCAATTCTTATACTTGGTTAAAGGAATGTTCTGGGCAGTATTGAATACTTCATAATACGCGCCGTTAGAAGCCACGTCGTATTGAGACTTGGTATACGTAATGGTGAAGTCAGCATTGAACTTGCCGAACTCTTTGGCAGACTTGAAACTAAAGGTTGTCCTTCTGTTCTTGTCGCCGGCCAATGTACCAGAGATGGTTGCATCCTGAAAAGAAAGGTAAAAATCCTTGGCAGACATGGAAATATCACTTTGTGAAGTGATGCCAGTCTCAAAGTATTTCATTTTTTCACCTGGAAGTGCTGAATAAGGAATCTTCTGTATCTCTCCTTTTGCATTGGGACGACCCAATTCCCTTATTGAACCATCAAACTCATCACCATATTGTTGGTTTTCAACGGGATCAAAAACCCCAATACCGTTTCCGTCAATAGCTGAACCTTGTCCAAACTGTGTTTGGAAATCAGGAAGAAAAGCGATTTGCTCAAACTGGGTGGAATTGGAAATGTTGATTACAGGATTTCCACTTTTGGTTCCCCTTTTGGTTTTAACAAGGATAACCCCATTAACACCATCAGGTCCATACAAAGAAGCCGCAGATGCACCTTTAAGGATACTGATATCATCAACATCGCTGGGGTTCAAGCGGTTCAGGAATCCAAGGGCTACAGGTACTCCATCAATAACCAACAAAGGCTGGTTGTTTCCCGTCAGTGAACGGATACCGCGAAGGGTAATCCTTGTATCGGCAAATACACCATTGTTTACAGTGGAAATGTTCAAACCGGAAACTTTACCGGTAAGACCATTTTGGATGTTAACCGCCTTGGCGGTCGTGATATCCTTGCCGGAAACCTTTGCAACAGAATAACCAAGCTGCCTTGGTTGCTTCTGGATACCGAGTGCCGTTACAACTACTTCCTGCATCTGGCCTTCGCTTGTGGCCAAGATTACAGTTGTGGTGTTTCCAGCAACAGCAACAACTTTGCCAGTGAATCCTGTGGCAGAAACACTAAGTTGTCCTTTATCCTTGATGGAAATCTTGAAATTACCGTTAGCGTCAGCTTTTACGGCGTTTTGCGTTCCCATTTCCGTAACCGTTGCAAAGGGAACTGATTCTCCCTTGTCATTTTTGATCACGCCGGAAACGGTTCTTGTCTGGGCGAAAACTGTCATGCCAAAAAGCAGACAGATCACCAGCATAGAGGCCAATTTTCTCATGTACCGAGTTTTATGGTTATTAAATAATTAACAAACACACCGATTGGGTGTATTTATCAACACAATATTAATAATTTTTATCAAATTGTTAATCTTTTCTTAAGACAATATAAAATATTTAATAATAAGGTAAAAAAAAAGGAGAAATTAGATTTTATTCTACATTCCCTCCTTTAAACTATATAATATCTAACAAAACTGGTAAGCCTATATGTATTGGTTGATGATATTCTCCAACCACTCTTGGCGACCAGAGGTCAGCTTGGGTTCTCCAGTCTTGAATGCGAAACTCCTCAGGTCTTCCATACTAAGCTTTCCATCTTCAAACAATTTGCCTTCTCCTGCGTCAAAGGAAGCATACCGGTTTTTGCGGAATTCCCTATAAGGTGATTTTTGCAGGATGTTGTCCGCCACAACCAAGGCCCTTGCAAAAGCATCCATTCCGCCAATATGGGCATGGAAAATATCCTCCATGTCTGTAGAGTTCCTCCTGGTCTTGGCATCAAAATTGACACCGCCGCCAGCAAATCCTTTTGCTTCCAGGATAATCAACATTGATTCCACCAATTCATTCAGGTGCATAGGAAATTGGTCTGTGTCCCATCCGTTCTGGGAATCGCCCCTGTTGGCATCGATGCTGCCCAACATGCCTGCGTCTACAGCAGTCTGCAGTTCATGTTGAAAGGTATGACCGGCCAGGGTGGCATGGTTCACTTCAATGTTCAATTTGAAATCATCTTGCAAGCCATACCTGTTCAGGAACCCAATAACGGTAGCTGAATCATAATCATATTGGTGCTTGGTGGGTTCGCAGGGCTTGGGTTCAATGAAGAAAGTACCTTTGAAGCCGTTCTTTCGCGCATAGTCTTTGGCCGTATGAAGGAACCTTGCGAGGTGCTCCTGCTCACGCTTCATGTCCGTATTCAGCAGGGTCATGTAGCCTTCCCTACCACCCCAGAATACATAATTTTCTCCACCCAAACGGATGGTGGCATCCAGTGCATTCTTTACCTGCGTTGCTGCATGGGCCAATACATTGAAATCAGGATTGGTGCTGGCGCCATTCATGTATCGGGGGTTGGAAAATACATTGGCCGTGCCCCACAGCAGTTTCACGCCACTTGCTTTTTGTTTCAGGTCAGCATAATCAACAATAGCAGACAGGTTGCTTTCATATTCAGCAAGATTTGCGCCTTCATCCACCAAATCAATGTCGTGAAAACAATAATAAGGAACCCCAAGCTTGGTGATGAACTCAAAGGCAGCATCCATCTTCTCCTTGGCCCTGTCAACAGCATTGGATGCAGTATCCCATGCAAATTGTTTGGTGCCAGGTCCGAATGGATCAGCACCAGTATTGCAGAAACTATGCCAATAGGCTACAGCAAAACGGAAATGTTCTTTCATTGACTTTCCTGCGATGACCTGGTTTTCATTGTACCATTTGTAGGCCAATGGATTGTCTGATCCAACTCCTTCAAAATTTATTTTACCAATTCCGGGGAAAAATTCCTTGTTGCCCAATGTTACAGACATACGATTTGTGTTTTAAAAATTTTATAATGATAAAGATAGAGCTGTTCTTTTATAATGAGATTGATCGGAGGTTTAAAATTGAAGGCTATTTAACCAATTGCCATAGGCATCTTTGTATTGTGCAGTCAATGCAGCTTTGGGTTCGACCCTTCCCAAAACCTTCAATCCTTGGAATGCTTCCTTTGTGTCCTTGAAAATTCCTGATCCCAGGCCTGCACCTCTTGCTGCCCCTTGGGCGCCATCGGTATTGACAAGCTCAATGGTTGCACCAGTAGTATTGGCAAATGCTTCAGTAAAAATATCACTCTGGAACATATTGGCTTTTCCTGCCCTGACGGTATTGATGTTCAATCCCATTTTTACCATGATTTCAATCCCGTAAAAAAGCGAAAAAACAATTCCTTCTTGTGAAGCCCTGGCCAGGTGTGCATTGTTATGGCGGTTGAAATGCAAGTTCTTGATCATGGAGCCTGGATCCCTGTTTTCCAGCACCCGCTCCGCTCCATTGCCGAAAGGATAACAAAGCAATCCTTCAGACCCCACAGGAACAGCAGATGCCAGCCTGTTCATTTCAGGATAAGAATGTCCACTGAATACATTTTTCTGCAACCAGCTGTTGAGAATCCCTGTACCATTGATACAGAGCAATACCCCATATCTTTTTTTAGCTTCTGTGTGATTGACATGAACAAAAGTGTTCACCCTTGATTGAGGATCATAGGAAGGTTGATCGATGACCCCATATACAACGCCTGAAGTACCTGCCGTTGCTGCTATTTCACCAGGCTCTAATACATTCAAAGAAAAGGCATTGTTGGGCTGGTCTCCCGCCCTGTATGACACTGGAACATTGGCTGAAATCCCCAATGCTTCAGCTGCTTGCGGCGTCACAAAACCCTGCTCACCAAATTGAGGAACGGTTGAACAAAGCAAGCTTTCACTGATGCCATAATGCTTCAGCAAATCATGAGAAATGGTCTCATTTTTAGCATCCCAGAGAATGCCTTCTGAAAGACCTGAAACAGTTGTTTTCATTTCACCCGTCATGCGAAAAGCGATATAATCTCCAGGCAACATGATCTTGTGAATCCTTGCATAGGTTTCTGGCCTGTTGTCCTTTACCCATTTCAATTTTGATGCAGTAAGATTGCCGGGAGAATTCAAATAATGTGCAAGGCAAAACTCCTCACCCAATGATTTGAAGGCGGCGTTACCTGTTTCAACGGCACGGCTGTCGCACCAAATGATGGAAGGCATCACCGGTACACCATCCCGATCAACAGCCACCAGGCCATGCATCTGGTAGGATATGCCAATGGCCGCAATTTCATCTTTTTCAAAGGTATATTCATTGGCCAAAAGGCTCATGGCATTGCAGAGTTCATCCCACCAAAGATTGGGATCCTGTTCAGCAAATCCCTTTTCAGGAGAGACAATTTTCATCTCCGATGAAGGTGAGAATGCCGATGCAACGCATTCACCACTATCAATGGCTACCAAGGCACATTTCACAGAAGATGATCCAATATCTACTCCCAATAAATACTTCATTGTTTTATTTTTTTATCCTGACGCTGATCGGGTAAAATTTGAAACCTAGCGACCTAAGAAATTATTTGATGGTTGAAAAACGATAAATGGTCTGGCTTTTCCAGGTTTCTCCTGGCTTCAACAAAGTTGTTGGAAACGAAGGCTGGTTGGGGGAATCAGGAAAATGTTGTGTTTCCAAACAGAACGCAGTCCTGTATTGATACGCCATACCCCTTCCTTTTTCTTTACCATTCAAGAAATTACCTGTGTAGAACTGGACCCCAGGTTCTGTGGTAAAAACTTCCATTTTTCTGCCAGATGTTTTCTCGGTTACTACCACCGCAGGTGTTTTGTTATCATTTGCATTGAACACAAAATTATGGTCATACCCCAGGCCGTAAATCAATTGCTGCTCATTGGCTGCGATGTCCTTCCCTATTGGCTTTGCAGCGGTAAAATCAAAAGCTGTTCCTGCTACTTCTTTCAATTCTCCTGTGGGAATCAATGTACTGTCTACAGGCGTAAACCTGGATGCATTGATCATCATGTCATGATCGAGAATGGTTTTGGAAGGATCACCTGTCAGGTTGAAATACGCATGGTTGGTTACATTGACAAGGGTGGGCTTATCCGTTGTAGCAGCATAGTCAATGACCAGGCTGTTGTCCTCCCGCAGGGAATAAATAACGGTAAGGTTCATTTCACCCGGATACCCATTTTCACCATCTTTTATTTTGATGGAAAAACTGATCGCATCATTCATCAGTTTCGCATCCCAAACCTGTTTATCAATGCTATTGACGCCACCATGAAGGGAGTTTACACCGTTGTTTTGAGGTGCTGAAAATGACTGGCCATCAATGCTGAATTTTCCTTTGGCGATGCGGTTGGCATAGCGCCCTACAATACACCCAAAATAAGATTTACCGGCAAAAAGATCCTTGGCACTGTCGTATCCCAAAACAACATTTTCCATCTTTCCTTCCTTGTTGGGAACCTGGATGCTCAAAATGGTTGCCCCGTAGTTTGAAAAAGCCACAGACATCCCTTCCTTATTCGACAACCTGAACATCTGCACTTTTTTCCCGTCAAGGGTGTCTGTAAAAGCCTTTTCCATTTCCATATCAGCTTTGGTTTTATTGTTTTTTTCTGGCTCAATCACACAAGAGGAGAAGCCAAGAAGAAGCATTTGCACAATGAGAAGCAATTTTTTCATTTTGTTCGTTTAAAGGTCAGACAGGATTGTCTGGAAATGCAATATAATATTTTGCTGCGAATCAACCCTCCTGCAACTTCATGGGGCTTAAAAAGGGCGATTGGGTAGCTGATTGAACCAAAACAATCTCGTGTTGTTACGAAATAAGGAAAAAAGAGGGAATATAGAAAGATATACCCTCCCTCGTTTTTTACAAAGGTTTAAATAGCTGAAATTTGCATTCTTAAAAGATTGAGCAATATGCACGAGGAAAATGATGATATTTTAGAACAGGTTACTTCATCGGAATACAAATACGGTTTTGTGACTGATATTGAGGCTGATGAGGCGCCAAGAGGGCTCAGCGAAGACACCGTAAGGTTCATCTCCGCCAAAAAAAATGAGCCCGCCTGGATGTTGGCCTACCGTTTGAAAGCATACAAGCATTGGCTTACCATGGAAGAGCCCAAATGGCCCAACGTGGAATATCCCCCCATCAATTACCAGGATATCATCTACTATTCAGCGCCCAAACAAAAAATTGCACCTGATAGCCTTGATGATATTGACCCAGAACTGAGAAAAACATTCGAAAAGCTCGGCATCTCACTCAATGAGCAAAAAAGGCTCTCCGGGGTAGCTGTAGATGCTGTAATTGACAGCGTTTCTGTGGCCACCACCTTCAAGGAGGAACTTTCAAAGGTTGGGGTGATTTTTTGCTCCATGAGCGAAGCCATCCAGGAGCACCCTGAATTGATTCAAAAATACCTGGGTTCAGTTGTGCCCGCTACAGACAACTATTTTACTGCCCTGAACTCAGCTGTATTTAGTGATGGATCTTTCTGCTTCATCCCCAAAGGGGTAAGATGCCCCATGGAGCTGTCCACCTATTTCCGCATCAATGCGGCCAATACCGGTCAATTTGAAAGAACCCTGATTGTCGCTGAAGATGAGGCTTATGTCAGCTACCTTGAAGGCTGCACTGCTCCCATGCGGGACGAGAACCAGCTTCACGCAGCGGTTGTTGAAATCGTTGCCATGGAAAAAGCTGAGGTCAAATACTCTACTGTACAGAATTGGTACCCCGGAGACAAGGAAGGAAAAGGTGGCATCTTCAATTTTGTGACCAAACGTGGCATCTGTTCAGGTGCACACGCCAAGATTTCATGGACCCAGGTTGAAACCGGATCCAGCATCACCTGGAAATACCCCAGTGTAATCCTCAAAGGAGACTACAGCATTGGCGAGTTTTATTCGGTTGCTGTTACCAATAATTTTCAACAGGCCGATACAGGAACCAAGATGATTCACTTGGGAAAGAACACCAAGAGCCGGATTGTTTCAAAGGGTATTTCTGCGGGCAAGAGCCAAAACTCTTACCGTGGTTTGGTGAGTGTTGCAAAGAATGCAGGCAATGCAAGAAACTTTTCCCAGTGCGACTCATTGCTCCTTGGAGATAAATGCGGTGCACATACTTTCCCATACATTGAGGTCAAAAACAATACTGCTGTTGTAGAACACGAGGCAACAACTTCCAAGATTGGTGAAGACCAGATTTTCTATTGCAACCAACGGGGCATTGACACGGAAACCGCGGTAGCATTGATTGTCAATGGTTTCGCCAAGGAGGTAATGAACCAGCTTCCCATGGAATTTGCTGTAGAAGCCCAAAAACTTCTTGCCATCAGCCTTGAAGGAAGTGTCGGATAATTTCAAATAAATAGACAAAATAAAAATATGTTAAAGATCAACAATCTGCAAGCCAGCATTGAAGAGAAGGAAATCCTCAAGGGCATCAACCTTGACATCAAGCCGGGTGAGATTCATGCCATCATGGGGCCCAATGGCTCAGGCAAAAGCACCCTGGCATCCGTACTGGCAGGCAGGGCAGACTACGAGGTAACTGAAGGAACTGTGGAATTCATGGGCAAGGATTTGCTAGAGCTTTCTCCTGAAGACAGGGCCAAAGAAGGATTGTTTCTTGCCTTTCAGTATCCTGTCGAGATACCTGGTGTTAGCACAACAAACTTCATCAAGTCTGCGGTAAACGAAAAAAGAAAATACCTTGGGCTGGAACCCCTGGATGCTGCACAGTTCCTCAGGAACATGAAGGAGAAAATGAAACTGGTCGAAATTGATCAATCGCTTCTCTCCCGCTCATTGAACGAAGGATTCTCCGGAGGTGAAAAGAAAAGAAATGAGATTTTCCAAATGGCCATGCTTGATCCCAAACTCGCCATTCTGGATGAAACGGACTCTGGCCTTGATATTGATGCCTTGAGGATTGTGGCCAATGGTGTAAACCAATTGCGTACAAAAGACAATGCATTCCTTGTGGTAACACATTACCAGCGTTTGCTTGATTATATCGTGCCAGACTTTGTTCATGTACTGTACAAGGGCAGAATTGTCCGTTCAGGTACAAAAGAATTGGCAAAAGAATTGGAAGTGAAAGGATACGACTTTATCAAGGCTGAAGTGGATCAGGAAATGGCGTAACCCGCAAAAGTGTAAACGGAAAATGATGGATGCAACAAACATATTGAAAGAAGCATTTGATAAGCAAAATAGCCCAGGTGGAAACCTTGCGGAATATCAACAACAGAACTGGAGCATGTTTTCAGGATTGGGATTGCCTGCCCTCAAGCATGAGGAATGGAAATATACCAGGATCAGCAAAGTATTTACAGACAAATTGGTCATCAACAATGATAGCCATCTCAGCCAGGATGCATTGGATAATTTGATCTTGAAAGGAACAGAAAATGCCAACCGCATCGTTTTCTTCAATGGCCGATTTCTTGAAGCAATGTCCATTACCACAGACAGTGCTGAAGCCATCTGCATCAAGCCACTTGAAAAAGCGGCAGGTGATGAAGATGCTGATTTTGTCAACACCAACCTTGGCCATAGCCAGCGCTACCATGGAGATGGCATCAATGCATTGAATGCTGCATTCGCCAATGGTGGCGTATACATCAGGGTAAACAAAGGGGCCATCTTGAACAACCCGATCATCATCTACCATGTTTCAGATTCAAGCAATGGTATTCGCTTCAGCCAACCCCGCATCCTGGTCAATATCCAGGAAGCAGCGCAGGTTGAATTGATTGAAACCTATACCAACATGGGTGGTGGAGAAACCCTCACCAATGAAGTGGTAGAGATTTCAGCTGAGAAAGATGCAGTCCTCCATTATGTAAAATTGCAGCATGAGGGAGAAAAAACAAATCATGCTGGCACTACCCATATCAGGCAAACAGGCAAATGCCTTACCCACGCTGTCACGATTACATTAAGCGGTGCTATCGTAAGGAACAACCTCAACATGGTGATGGAAGCTGAACATGGTGAAAGCCACATGTATGGCCTCTACCTGCTCAATGGGAATACCCTGGCAGACAACCATACCATCGTAGACAATGCCATGCCCCATTGCTTCAGCAACGAACTGTACAAGGGTATCATGAATGATGGATCGACCGGTGTTTTCAATGGCAAGATTTTTGTCAGGAAGGATGCCCAAAAGACCAATGCTTACCAGTCCAATAAAAATATTCTGGTTGGTGAAAATGCTTCCGCCAATACCAAACCCCAACTTGAAATCCTTGCCGATGATGTGAAGTGTTCGCATGGATGCACCATCGGAAAGCTTGATGAGGATGCACTGTTTTACCTGAGGGCAAGGGGGATTTCCGCAGACAATGCAAGATCCATGTTGCTCCATGCGTTTGCCATTGACATCATTGAGCAAATCAAGAACGAGGAGATCCGTGCATACGCAGAGCAAATGGTTGATGACCGATTATCCTTCAGTATGTAAACAATGGAAACAGAAGGAACATATGATGTACAGGCGATAAGGGCACAATTCCCCATCCTTTCCAGAAAAGTGAAGGGAAAGGATCTTGTGTACCTTGACAACGCAGCAACTGCACAAAAGCCTTTGGCTGTAATCGATGCGCTGGTACACTACTATTCTCACTACAATGCCAATATCCACCGTGGGTTGCATACCCTTGCAGACGAGGCCACAGCAGCATATGAAGCATCAAGGACGGCTGTAAAGGATTTTGTTGGCGCATCATCACCCGACGAAATCATCTTTACAAAAGGAACCACAGACAGCATCAATCTTGTTGCACATTCCTGGGGAAAATCATTTCTGCAAGAAGGCGATGAAATCATCATCACATCACTCGAGCACCATGCGAACATCGTTCCATGGCAAATGATTGCGGCAGAAAAAAAAGCCATCCTCAGGGTTATCCCCATAGACGACAATGGCATTCTTGACATGGAAGCATTCAAGGCGATGCTGGGCCCCAAAACGAAATTCGTATCAGTGATTCATGTCTCCAATGCCCTGGGCATCATCAATCCTGTTGAAGAAATCATCAGGCTTGCCCATGAGCAGCATGCAGTTGTGTTGGTTGACGGAGCACAATCAAGTGTTCACCTGGACATTGATGTGCAAACACTTGGCTGCGATTTTTATGTTTTTTCAGGACATAAAATTTATGGGCCTACAGGTGTGGGAGTGCTTTATGGAAGAAGAGATTTGCTTGAATCAATGCCACCCTATCAGGGCGGTGGAGAAATGATCAAAGAAGTAAGGTTTGAGTACACCACCTACAATGAACTTCCGTTCAAATTTGAAGCAGGAACCCCCAACATTGCAGATGTCATTGCACTGAAAGCAGGCATTGATTTTATCAACAGCATTGGAAAGCCTGCCATCAGAAAACATGAAGAAATGCTGCTGGAATATGCCACAGCCCAGTTAAAAGATATATCAGGGTTAAGGATCATCGGCGATGTAAAAAATAAAGTGAGCGTCATTTCTTTCATCATTGATGGCGTTCATCCACAAGACCTGGCCATCCTGCTCGACAACCAAGGTGTAGCAGTTAGAACAGGCCACCACTGCGCGCAACCCCTCATGCACAGGCTTGGGATTGTTGGAACAACCAGGGCTTCCTTTGCTGCCTACAATACGCTTGAAGAAATTGATGTGTTGACACAGGCCCTCAACAAATCTTTGAAGATGCTTTTATAAATGAACAACCCAAAGACCATAAAAAATATAGAACAGGATCTCATTGATGATTTTTCTCTCTTTGAAACATGGGAGGAAAAATATGAATACCTGATAGACCTCGGCAAAAAATTGGCGCCATTGGATCCGGCCTTCAAAACAGAAGACCGAAAAATAAAAGGTTGCCAGTCCAGTGTTTGGATTCATTCATATACAAAAGATGGCCTTGTACATTTTGAAGGGGACAGTGATGCCATCATTGTGCGGGGATTGGTTGGATTGATGATCATGGTATTGAATGGGCAACCCTCCAAAGAAATTGTGGGTGCACCACTGGAATTCATCAACACCATTGGCCTGAGTTCTCATCTTGCCCAGACGCGATCCAATGGATTGAGGGCCATGATCAAGCAGATGAAGATGGATGCAGGGGTGTTGGGGTGAGGTTGAAGAAAAAATACAAAATGAAGACAGAAGAGCAAATAAAACAGGAAGTCATCGAAAAGATCAAAACCGTTTTTGATCCGGAGTTGCCTGTCAATATCTGGGAGCTTGGGTTGATTTACGAAGTCAATGTTGTACCCATCAACAATGTCCAGATCATCATGACCCTTACAGCGCCCAGCTGCCCTGCGGCCCAATCACTCCCCCATGAAGTGGACCAAAAAATCAGGGAAATAGAAGGAATCAATGATGTTTTTGTAGAAATCACATGGTCACCTGCATGGACCAAAGACCTGATGAGCGAAGAGGCAAAGCTGGAGTTGGGGTTTTTGTGATAAATGATCATTGAACCATTCAAAAATCGTCCAACGATCAACTGCTTGTTGATCTGTCAATTGACCCTATTGATCAGCAGATCATCATTGTACGATGAAATGATCGCAGCAATAGTTGCAGCAATCCTTTGCCGGGCTTCAAAGCTGATCCAGGCAATATGAGGCGTGATGATGGCATTGGGCAACCCTATCAAAGGATGATCGGCAGGTGGTGGTTCCTTCTCCAGTACATCCAGCAATGCAGCAGCAATTGTTTTGTTCATCAGGGCATTTCGAAGGGCCATGGTGTCGATCAATCCACCTCTTGATGTATTGATGAGTAGCGCACTGGATTTCATATCAGCTAAAAACCCTTGATTAATAAGCTTATCTGTTGCATCATTCAGCGGGCAGTGAAGGCTGATCACATCAGCTGTTTTGGCCAGGGTTTCAAGATCAACAAAACGGCGATTATTCAATTGAAGATCCCTTGTATGATGGTAAATGACATGCATCCCCAGGCTTTCGGCCATGCCTGCAAAACAAGACCCAATATTGCCCATACCAATGATGCCCATGGTCTTACCATGCCATTCTCGGATAGGTGTCAAAGTATAGGCCCAATCCTGGTGAGAAGACCAATCCCCATTTCTTACAGAGAGATCGTGAACCGCGACCTGGTTGCTATGGTGCAAGAGCATTGACAATGCATGCTGGGCGACTGAAAATGTTCCATAGCCGGGCACATTACACACTGGTACACCTGCTGCTGCACATGCCTTTACATCTACACAATTGTATCCTGTTGCAGATA
>CAILKQ010000021.1 GCA_903834825.1 uncultured bacterium
CAGGGCCAGGAAATAACTGCTGATGATGGCAAACAGAAAGGAATGGGTGATCCCCCTGTGTGCCAGCAACTCAGTAGAAACAGGCATCCACATGCCAGCGATGAAATCGATATCCGGAAAACTGTTGGCCAATGCTCCCCATAGCATGGCCTTGCGTCCTGCATTTTTGTCAAGGATGATTTCTCCGATACAGGCACCAAGGACAATATGTGTGAGTGAATCCATTCAATGAAAATAATTCGAAATGATGTATCCATGCCCATCAATTTCAACAGAAAAAAATGTGTAGCGCACTGATAATCAGCGCGCTACACATTAACACAATAATTTAAAACGACTTGCCTTCGCTGCGCATCATCCCGCCGGATGGTGTACTGCCGCTGGTTTGGGCGCCACTGAATTTGTTGAACCTGTAAATAAATGTCATCAGGAAGTAGCGGGTAAGCCTGTTAACGCGGGTATCCACAATGTTGTTTCCATTGATGGTTCGGGCAATCGAGGTATTCTGCTTGAAAATATCGTATCCTGATATCCTGAATATGCCATTCTTCTTCTTGAAGATTGTTTTTTCGAAGGAAGAATTCAACAAAGCGATGTTCTGGTTCACGCTGGAGGAAAGTCCGCGGTTGATGATGTACTCCAGATCACTCCTCAATACCCATCCACCAGGAATGTCGATGCGCATGTTGTTGGTAAGGGTCCAGCTGCCATAATCAACATTCTGCTGCCCTGGCAAGGTATACCTTACCCTGTTCAAACCATACCTTCCACCAAAATCAATCTCCAACCAGTCTTTCCAGTTGAACTCAAATTTAATACCTTGGGCCAAAAGCAGGTTCTTGGCCAGATTGCGTTGGTTATCAATCAATGATATGTTATTGTTCAGTGCGGCTGTTCCATTGAAAGAAATAATGTAAGTGCGGTTCTTCCAGGGCTTGCTGAAATTATAAAATCCACTCACCGTATAGTTGCCGTCTACATTCTCAAACGTAGTGAGCTGGCTTCCGTTGCCACCCACCCTGCTCGTATTGTTGACGATCTGGTTGTTGGTGAAATTGTAATTGGCACCCACAAAGAAGGTCTGCCCGGTCAGGAAGTTCAGGTTATTGAACGAAGTGCTGAAGATATGCGCCACAGAAGGCTTCAACAAAGGATTACCCAATGTTTGGTACTGCGGATTGGAAATATCCTTGACTGGCTGAAGTTGTGTGAAACTTGGCTGGTTGGCATCGCCATTGTAGAAGAAACGCAGGGTTTTGTTCCTTGTAAAGTTGTATGCGAAGTTGGCAGAAGGGAGAAGGTTTACCCGTTTGATGGGACTATAGGCACTGTCGCGGGAAACCGAATACCCTTTCTGGTTGATGGGCTGGGCATTTACACCAATGGTATAATTGTACTTTTTCTTCACGGTTCTGAGGTTTGCCCCGATACGCTGCCTCAAGAAATCTGTTTCATAGGCGTTGCTGAGGGTGGTAGAGAATGTCTCTAATCCCTGAGGGTCTACCACATACGTGGCCCTGTCGTTGCTGTTATACGACTGACCGTACTGATAGATCAAGTCCAGGAAACGTCCTTTCATCAAAGGCTCAGAATAGTTGAACCTGATGCTGAAATTATCGGCGTTGTTGTCTGTAAAAACGTTTTGGTTGAGAATATTGGTGGATTTAACCGGCAAATAGTTGTTGGTGATATTGATTTTATTGGCATCTCCATCGGTTGAATTGTAACCACCATTGATGTTCACAGAAAGGTTTCTTCCTGGCTTCCTGAACTTGTGGTTAAATAGTAAGTTCCCAGAGAAATTGGGGGCAACTGAGGTTGATTTGTTGGTATTGCTGCCCTTGCTGGTAGTATCTACATCGTTTCTCAAATAGTCAAAATATGAGTTTGATTCACTTCCTGAGGCCCTTGTCGTAAACTCTGGAATGAATTTGACATAGTTAAAAGAGTCGATGTTCCACTCAAAATTGAGGGATGCTCTGTGGCTCTTGGAATTGCTGAGGGATGAGCTTACCTGGTGGTTCAGGAATTTGGTATTCTGGAAAAAGTTTTGTGAGGCAACATCCTGCTGCACATCCGTCTCTCTGGTGGAATAACTGTAGTTGCCATAAACGGAACCTTTTTTATCGGCAAGGTCATTCCTAAAATTAACCCCCAGTGAATTGGCAATCCTCAACCCCTCATCACCGCCGAAACCTCC
>CAILKQ010000022.1 GCA_903834825.1 uncultured bacterium
AGTGAACAGTGCCCATCACCAATGCATCGACCCTTCATCCCTCCCACCTTCCCTCAAAGCAGTTGCATTTGCGGATGACCAAACCATTGAGGCCATTGAATACAGCGATCCCTCCAACAAAGGTTTTATGCTCTGCGTGCAATGGCATCCTGAGCGGATGAATTACAAAGAAAGCAATCCGCTTTCCATCAACATAAAAAAGGCATTCCTTGATGCCATCAACAACAGCACAAAATGAAAATGAATATTGTCAATCCGGCAACTGGAGCAGTCATTGCTGCAGTCGAACAAGATGATCAGCACAGCCTCGACATCAAGCACAACGCCTTAAAAGAAGGTCAAAAGACATGGTCAGCGGTCTCATTGCAGCAAAGGATTGAAATCTTGAAAGCCTATAGCAAGCTATTGGCTTCGCATATTGAACCATTGGCAAAAACATTGACAGACGAAGTTGGCAAGCCTTTGCAACAATCAAAAAATGAAATCAACGGCTCCATCTCCAGAATTGAATGGCTCACCAACAACGCCGAGAAATACCTTGCTGATGAAACCATGAATGCCACTGTTGGAATGACGGAGCTGATCCGTTATGAGCCGCTTGGCGTGGTATGCAACATATCGGCTTGGAACTACCCTTACCTGGTTGGCACCAATGTATTTGTACCAGCATTGCTTGCTGGAAATGCTGTTTTTTACAAGCCGTCAGAATTTGCTACCCTCACAGGATTGCAGATTGAAAAGCTCTTGAAAGAAGCTGGCGTTCCAGAAAATATATTTCAGGTTGCCATTGGTGGTGCCTTGACTGGGGAGACACTCTTGAGCTTTCCGCTTGATGGATATTTCTTCACTGGCTCTTACAAGACCGGCAAATACATCTATGAAAAAGTTGCGCCAAAAATGGTTCCCTGCCAGTGTGAACTTGGGGGCAAAGACCCGCTTTATGTAACTGATGATGTTGAAGATGTTGTTGCTGTTGCCGCAGGCACGGCTGATGGCGCTTTTTACAACAATGGGCAAAGTTGTTGTGCGGTGGAAAGGATTTATGTACATGAGAAAGTTTACGAAGCATATGTTGATGCTTTTGTAAAGGAAGTGCAGTCATGGAAAATCGGCAACCCCTTGGAAGGTGGAGTATATATTGGCGCCATCAGCAGGCCCTCCCAGCTTGAATTCCTTGAACAGCAGGTTGCTGATGCCATTGCCAAAGGAGCGACTTTACTGACCGGTGGGAAAAGAATTGAAGGCGATGGTTATTTCTTTGAACCCACTGTTTTGACAAACGTTGATCACAGCATGTCGTTAATGCGAGAGGAATCCTTTGGACCCATTATTGGCATCATGAAAGTAAACAACGATGAAGAAGCCCTGCAACTGATGAACGACACATTGTATGGATTGACAGCTTCCGTTTACAGCTCGAACAGGGAAAGGGCAGAGAAAATACTTGCTGCAACGGATGCCGGCACAGGATATTGGAATTGTTGCGACAGGGTCAGTGCAGCGCTCCCCTGGAGTGGCAGAAAACATTCAGGATTTGGCGCAACCCTATCACACGCAGGAATCAGGGCGTTTACACAACCAAAGGCATTTCATTTGAGGGGATGACTCAAATATTGAAATACTCCTTCGCATTTTCATAGCAGATCTTCTTCAAGAGATCGCCCATCCATTGTTCATCATTGGGAACGATGCCATTGATCATGTCTTTGGCCATCATGTTGCAAAGGATTCTGCGGAAGTATTCGTGGCGTGAAAAAGACAACAGGCTTCTGCTATCCGTGATCATGCCAACGAAGGTTGAGAGCAGGCATACATCAGAGAGAATATCCAGGTGTTGTTCCATGCCATTCTTCTGGTCTAGAAACCACCAGGCCGGACCATATTGCACTTTTCCTTTTGTAGAGCCATCGTTAAAATTGCCACACATTGTAGCAAACAATGCATTGTCTGCAGGATTGAGGTTGTAGATGATTGTTTTCGAAAGTTTGTCTTCTGCATCAAGAGCATTCAAGAGGGCAGAAAGCCGCTCTGCCTGTGCATAATCACCGATGGAGTCGAAACCTGCATCAGCACCCAATTTCAACTTGAGCCTTGTATTGTTGTTCCTGATGGCCCCCAAGTGGAACTGTTGCACCCATCCACGGGCATGGTACATCTTACAGAGTGATGTCAGGAGGTAAAAAACAAATGCGTCAGGATCTGAGAATGCCTTTCCCCCACGGGTTGCCAAAAACCGCTTTAATTCAATGTCCAAATCAACAGTAAATGCATTGTTTTTTGGGAGCTGAGAAAGCCCATGGTCAGCCACCTTGCAACCAACCGCTGCAAAAAAATCAATGCGTGTTTCCATGGCAGACAGAAGAGAATCAATGTCAGTAATGGAAATGCCTGATGCCGCAGAAAGCCTGCTGATATAAGCCAGGAAGTTTTCTGTGTCATGAATGGCAAATGCCTTGTCTGGCCTGAACGAAGGAGCTACACCAACATTAAATTCCTTATCAGCCTTGATGGCATGGTGGTATTGAAGATCATCACAAGGGTCATCGGTTGAACAGAGGTAAACCACGTTGTATTGCTCGAGGAATTTTCTTGCCGTATGTTCCTCTCCGGAAAGCAATTCATTGCATTGACTGTAAATCCGGGAGGCCGAAGCAGGATTCAGGTACTCGGTTACCCCAAAAGAATTCTTCAATTCAAGGTATGTCCAATGAAACAAAGGATTCCTGACTGTTTGGGGAACGGTTTCAGCCCAGGCATGAAATTTCTCCTCATCCGTTGCATCACCTGTAATGAAACGCTCATTGACCCCCGCTCCACGCATGGCACGCCACTTGTAATGGTCTTCGCTCAACCAAATCCTGGTAATGTTTTCATATTTCCTGTTGGTCGCAATTTCAAACGGAGAAAGATGGGAGTGATAATCAATGATGGGCTGTTTTGCAGCAACATCATGATAGAGTTTTTCAGCAAGGGATGATTGCAGCAAGAAATTCTCCTGGATAAAGCCATTGGTCGATGATGACATACGTTAGGTTTAGTTTCTAAATTTCGCATTGGATGATTACATTCAGTGCAGTGAGCAAGAATTTATTTACGCAATGCTTTTCGCATATCTCGCGAAAAGTGAAGCGTAAAGACTAAAAACTGATTTCCTGATTAATGAATAGCTTCCAGCTTATATTGAATCCCTGATGGTCAGCTCATTGGGAAGTACAATGATATCATTGGCGGCTGCATAGGATTTCTTTTCAATCATTTTGATCAGCAATCCTGCCGCTTCTTTACCC
>CAILKQ010000023.1 GCA_903834825.1 uncultured bacterium
ATTTACGAAGTCAATGTTGTACCCATCAACAATGTCCAGATCATCATGACCCTTACAGCGCCCAGCTGCCCTGCGGCCCAATCACTTCCCCATGAAGTAGACCAAAAAATCAGGGAATTAGAAGGCATCAATGATGTTTTTGTAGAAATTACATGGTCTCCTGCATGGACCAAGGACCTGATGAGTGAAGAGGCGAAATTGGAGTTGGGTTTTATGTGATAAATGATCATTGAACTATTCAAAAAAAATCGTTGATCTATCAATTGCATCTTGCTCTGTCAATTGACCCTATTGATCAGCAGATCATCATTGTACGATGAAATGATCGCAGCAATAGTCGCAGCAATCCTTTGCCGGGCTTCAAAGCTGATCCAGGCAATATGAGGCGTGATGATGGCATTGGGCAACCCTATCAAAGGGTGATCGGCAGGTGGAGGTTCCTTCTCCAGTACATCCAGCAATGCGGCTGCAATTGATTTGTTTAACAGTGCATTGCGTAGGGCCATGGTGTCGATCAACCCACCTCTTGATGTATTGATGAGTATCGCACTGGATTTCATATCAGCTAAAAACCCTTGATTAATAAGCTTATCTGTTGCATCATTGAGCGGGCAGTGAAGGCTGATCACATCGGCTGTTTTGGCCAGGGTTTCAAGATCAACAAAATGGCGATTGGGCAATTGAAGATCCCTTGTATGATGGTAAATGATTTGCATGCCCAGGCTTTCGGCCATTCCTGCAAAACAGGAACCAATATTGCCCATGCCGATAATTCCCATGGTCTTACCATGCCATTCTCGGATAGGTGTCAAAGTATACGTCCAATCCTGGTGAGAAGACCAATCCCCATTTCTAACAGAGAGATCGTGAACCGCGACCTGGTTGCTATGGTGTAAGAGCATTGACAATGCATGCTGGGCGACTGAAAATGTTCCATAGCCGGGCACATTACACACTGGTACACCTGCTGCTGCACATGCCTTTACATCTACACAATTGTATCCTGTTGCAGATACAACAACCAATTTCAATTGTTTGAAATGTTCCAATTCAGGAATACCTACCAAGGCTTTATTGGTAATCAGCACATCAACATCCTTGTCTAAGGCAGACAGGTCTTCTCTGTTGGTGCGATCATGAAATACAACCTCCCCAAAAGACTTCAGGTAAGACCAGGCTATGTCTTCCTGAAACAAGGTATATCCATCCAATAATAAAATTTTCATTGCCGGCTTTTATTTAACCAGATGATTGGGCAAATCTTCTACGCGTTTGCAGCAAACCTGATCCATGACCTGGTAAAGCTGTGTTTTCAACATGCCCATCATGTGATCAGCCCCTTCATTTCCCAATGCTGCAACAGCATACATGAAAGACCTGCCAAGGAAGGTAAAATCTGCGCCAGCAGCCAGTGTACGGGCTATGTCTGGACCGGTGCGGATGCCGCTGTCCATCATCACTTTTATTTTGCCCTTGTATTTGTCCACCACAGGGCCAAGAGACTTGATGGCAGATTGACCTGCATCAATTTGTCTACCTCCGTGGTTGGAAACCAGCAGACCATCGATACCCAGTGCTACAGCCATGTCAGCATCTTCCACTGTTGAACAACCTTTCAAAATGATTTTTCCTTTCCACCTTTCACGGATGGGAGCAATCTTCTCAGGATTGAGCCTGCCAGCAAACGTACGGTTCATGTATTGCCCCAATTGACTCATGTTCAACCCTTTTGGCGTATACGGTTTAAGCGTAGCAAAACTTGGTATGCCATGGTACAAGGTATTTAGGCCCCAAGTGGGTCTTCCCATGACCTGTATAATATTCTTGAGGGTCATTTTGGGAGGCATGGCCAGGCCATTGCGGATGTCTCTAGGGCGAAACCCGAAAGAGGGCACGTCGCAAAGCAGAACCAAAACATCATAGCCAGAAGCTTCCAATCGATTGAGGATATCATCCCGCAAACTATCCTCAGCCGGATGGTACAACTGAAACCAGGCCTTGCCTTCAGTAACCTCAGCAATTCGTTCTATGCTGGAAGTTGAAACAGTGCTGAGGATGAAGGGAAGGTTGTGCTTGAGGGCAGCCTTTGCCAGTATTTCAGGTGCATTGGGCCAAACAAGCCCCTGAAGGCCGATGGGAGAAACACCAAAAGGAGCATCATAGGTATGTCCAAACAATTCTGTAGAAAGCGTTGAACCGGTATGCTCACTCAGGTAATAAGGAAGCAATTCTACCTGGCGCAACTCATCTGTATTTTTGCGAAGGTTAACATCTTCATTGCACCCACCATCGAGGTATTCAAAAGCAAAACGCGGAATCCTGCTTTTAGCTTTGTTGATCAGGTCATCAATACCAGGATAGTTTGAATTGTAAGCCCAAGTAGGCTTGGAGTTGTTGGTCTTTTGCATGGAGCTAAGTTAATTCAAAAAAGGCGTTTATGGAGATACACATGCTGCAAAAAGATGGATCCCCGTTATAAAAAATAAGGGGCGCTGGATAACCAACGCCCCTTGAATGGCTTATACAATACATCAATAATTACCAACCCGTGTTCTGAACAAGGTTTGTATTGATATTGATTTCATACGTTGGTAAACCCCACACAAACTGTGGATCAGTTGCTGCGATGTTGATGGTATTATAATTGGAGCCCACGTTGATTGCACCCAGGTTTTGAGGAGTTCCCCTGGTGAAACCAAGACCCCATCTTTTGAGGTCAAACAAACGGAATCCTTCAAAAGCCAATTCCCTTGTTCTTTCATTTCTGATCTCAGTGGTTAATGTAGCGCCGCTTACACCAGTAAGTGCAGAGAGGCCTCTTGCTACACGCAACGTATTCAACGCAGTCAAAGCAAGGGCATCATTGGCACCACCCAATCTATTGGCAGCCTCAGCGTAAATGAGCAACTGCTCTGCGGAACGGAAAACCTTTGGTGAATGCTGGTAGTTGGTGAATGTACCTGTAAACAATGCAGGATTGCCTGGGAATTTATTGACCACCCACATGTTAGGGAAATTAACCCCCTGAATGATCACTGGTACTTGCTTCAGATACACCTGCCTTCTGAAATCAGTTGCAGCATACAAATTCACGAAATTAACCGTCGGAATGAAATCTGGAACAAATTTGCTGGTTGCACCATTGAAACCCAGGTAAATGGAGTTGGTGTTGGCTGCTTCGGTCTGCTTAACTACTGCAGCATTGTAAATTACTTCTGTAGCCAAATCATTGGTCCACATCCTGTCCAGGTTTGCAACAGAATTCAACAAAGGGTACTTGTTGGCTGTAATCAGGGTATTGGCTGCTGCCATTGCACCAGCCCAGTCTTGGATGTACAAGCGAACGCGTGCCTCTAA
>CAILKQ010000024.1 GCA_903834825.1 uncultured bacterium
AGTTTGTATTTACCATATTTTTCTTTATATTACTTTGCATTACTTTATAGTCCTAACTTGCCTCATCAATTTTCATAAATTTGAGTTTTCGCACTAGTGAAATCGTACCTAGAAGTTGCAAGTCAAAAAATTGGGTTTTCATGATTTCGTGTGCGTACTTATGGCCACTTAAATAATTGATAATCAGTATATTATCATAAAAATTTAGAATGGTCCACACCATTTTGCACCTTCAATAAGTACCGCACCCGATGATTGGAGTCCTAGCTTTAATTCAACATCGCATAGCCTTGATAGATAGAACTTTTTACTCAATTTTGCTAATTTTACTGGGTAAATGTAAATATAATTACCGACTTTGGCACTATTTTACTTCCTATTTTGGCGCTATTTTACTTCCGACTTTGGCTTTATTTTTCTTCTATGCTACAGTTTAATCAAGCTGTAAGTCTCCCTATTTCGCTGACAGTTTAGAAGTTTAGATGAAAATCTTACTTTTAAACCATCAAATTGAAAAAAACACGATTCACGGAGGCCCACAATTAAGGGGTCGATACACTAATTTAGTATATTCGTTATAGAATTTAACAAATGAGGCTTAAAAAAACTCTTTTATATATCTTTTTTTTATTGCTGCAATTTGAGTCCATTGGACAGCAACTTCCTGAAAAAATCAATCAACTTTCCCCTCAACAGCTTGCCCAATTGGTCGACAAATATGACCTGGACAAGTTGTCTGAGACTGAGCTAGAGGCCAAGGCCAAGGAGTTGGGGATATCTGCTCAGCAGCTTGAATTGTTAAAGGAGAAGATGGGAAAAGGGTATGGTTCTCCCAATAACAATAAGAAAAGCAATAAAAATCCAGACAAGAGGCGAGCTCCAGAATTGAAAAATTCATTTTCAATGAGCGATTCTATTGAAGCATTTCCCATTTTTGGTGCAGATATCTTCAATAACCAGCAATTGAGTTTTGAGCCCGATCTCGCGATTTCTACACCCCAAAATTATATCATAGGTCCTAACGACCAGCTGATTGTTGATATTTTTGGTGTTTCTGATTTGCAACAAAAATTGATTGTTTCTCCTGAAGGGTTCGTTCGGTTTCCCAATTTTGGTCCCATCAAGGTTGCCGGCCTTAGCATTGAGACGGCCAGAACACTGATCAAAAATGCACTCACAAAGATTTACCCCGGTTTATCTAATGGAACAGTAGGGCTTCAAGTATCCATAGGTCAAATTCGCACAATTCGTGTTACGTTAATTGGTGAAGTTCAGCGTCCGGGAAACTACAACATTTCTTCCTTGTCCACATTGATGAATGCACTTTACGCTTCTGGCGGGCCTTCAAAAACAGGCTCGTTCAGAAGGATTGATCTGGTCAGGAATGGAAAAAATATCAGCAGTTTTGATCTATATGATTTTCTGCTAAAAGGTGATCTTAGTAAAAATTTGCTATTGCAAGATGGAGATGTAATCAGGGTGGGGACCTATCAAAACCGTGTAGCATTGAAAGGGGCCGTCAAAAAGCAGGCTCTATTTGATGTAAAGGAAGGTGAGTCGGCAGAAGATATTTTGAGCTATGCAGGAGGGTTTGCAGACATGGCCATCCGAAATAACCTAACCATTATTCGCAATGGTACAACCCGAAAGGAAGTTCTTACAATAGGTACAGACCAACTTAAACAAACGAATTTGGTATCCGGAGATACACTTTTGGTTGATTCCATCAAGTCAGTGTTCAAGAACCGAATCGTCGTGAGTGGTGAGGTAGAACATCCTGGGATTTACGGTGTGGAACAGGTCAAAGATCTTAAATCCTTGTTGGACCTGGCAATTCCCTCCGAAAATGCTTTTCGCCAAAGGGCAGTTGTAAAAAGGTATGGTGGTAAAAATCCATCTATCATTGGATTCAACGTAGACGAAGTAGTCAACAACCGTTTCAACCTGCTCTTGCAAAACGATGATTCTGTTCTTGTGTACAGAGAAAGCCAGCTGGAGGAATCCTATAGTGTTATCATAGAAGGAGAGGTTAACAAAACAGGACGCTTTAATTATTTTAAAGGTCTTCGTATTATCGATTTGGTCATGATGGCAGGTGGATTGAAAGACGGAGCATCAAAGTTGCAAATGGAAGTTTCCAGGAGAATCAGAAATGATGTTTCACCCGCTGACAGCATTCGCTATTCGATTATCAAAACAGTTTCACTCGATACCTCAAATTTCACCAAAGAAACGGATCTCGGTCTTGAGCCCTTTGACATGGTTTTCGTCAGAAGGTCTCCAGTGTACAAGGAACAAGTAAACATCATCTTGGAAGGGGAAGTGATGTATCCCGGAAAATACAGTCTCTCTGCAGGAACCGATAAGCTGTCCGACCTGATCATCCGTGCAGGAGGATTGAGAAAAACAGCATCCATGGAAGGTGCAAGTCTTTTGAGACGAAGCAAGGTTGCTTTTGAGCTTTCTGATACGGCCTGGTTAAAGCAACAGCTCCTGGGATTTGAAAAAAACAAACGAAGCAAGCAAAATTTGAATGACTTGTCATTGCCAAGGGAATCCACCGATACAGCAGACATTGATATCCAAGAATTGCTGACTGACAGTACGGCAAGAACCTGGAATCCATCCCGTCTTAAACCTGTTGGAATTCACCTTGAAAAGGCACTCGCTGCACCAGGCTCCCTTGAAGACCTTGTGTTACAAGAAGGAGATGTACTGATGGTTCCCACAAAGCTGACCACTATTCAAGTCATGGGTGCAGTGCAGGTAACCAAACAGATGCTTTACGAGCCTGGCATTTCCGTTCGATCTGCCATACATCGGGCAGGTGGCCTGTCTGCTGGGGCAGACCTGCGAAAAGCCTATGTAGTCTATGCCAATGGCGAAGTAAAATCAACAGGGAAAACCTTATTTTTCAAGAACTACCCACGCCTTGATCCGGGTGCAGAGCTCCATATCCCATTCAAAACACAAAAGAAAGGCCTGTCTACGGGTGAAGCAATTGGGCTGATTTCGGGTCTCTCTTCTATCATCAGTTTATTGATTTTTGTACTTAAGTAAACAATGGAACAACTACAATTATCAGATCTTGTCAATGCATGTAAACGATGGATGCGTTTTTATACACGCAGCTGGAAATTGAACAGCTTGGTCATTTTTGTTGCCTTATTCACGGGTTTGGTTTTTGCATTGGTCCAAGAAAAAAGGTATACTGCAAAGGTCAGTTTTATCATTGAAGCAAGGTCTTCTGGTATGCCATCAGGGCTCTCAGGGCTGGCATCCTCTTTTGGGGTCAATCTTGGCAGCTTATCGGGAGGGGAGAGTCTTCTTTCCGGAGATAACTTTTTTGAGATCATCCGATCAAGGACACTCATGGAAAAGGTGCTCTATTCCAAATATTATGATTACGAACGATCCGATTCATTTCCTTTGATCAATCGTTATTTGGCTTCGACTGGATTAGATCAAAGATGGAAGTCTAAGTTGAAAGGATATGATGCAATTTCTTTTTCATCCGATTCAATGGATGCGAAACCGAATTCCTTGAAAGACAGCCTGACAAGTGAGGTTTGTCAGAGAATCATTGAAAAAAACCTACAATCCGACCACCAAAACAAACAGGGATCTGTCTTGTTTGTAGCAACAACAACAGCAGACCCATTGTTTTCTACACTTTTTACGGAACGCCTTGTGGAGCAATCCCGCGATTGGTACATCAACCTAAAAACCGGAATTGCCATGGCAAATGTTCAACAATTTCAACGGCGGGCAGATTCCTTGCACAACCTTATTGCCCGACAAACCTATAATACCGCCTCTGGTCAGATCCTCAATCCCAATGAAGCATTCAAAACAGCGCTGGTGCCTGTAGAGATATCTCAAAGGGAAAGGTTGATACAGCAAACATTGTATGCCGAGGTGGTTAAAAACTTGGAATTTTCCCGAATGGCCTTGTCTAGCCAGACACCAGTAGTACATATACTTGACCGTCCTCATCTTCCTCTCAAGGGCCAGCAACGCTCCATTACAATGATCTTATCGATCGCTGTTGCTTTAGGTCTCCTCTTTTCCCTTTTTCTTGCTTTTTTGCGCTTTCCTACTCAACACTAATACCGATGTCCCGATGGAACAAAAAGGTATAAAGCTGAGTATTATCACCGTTAACCTAAACAATGCAAAGGGGCTGTCAAAAACCATTGATAGTGTTCTAGAGCAACTGAATCCCGATGCCGAGTTTCTAATCATCGATGGAGGATCTGTTGATCAAAGCCTGACGATGATCAAAGAAGTTGCTCACAAACTTTCTTATTGGATCAGTGAAAAGGATTCAGGTATTTATGCAGCCATGAACAAGGGTATTGAAAAGGCCAAGGGAAACCATCTTTTGTTCTTGAACAGTGGCGATACATTGGTGGCCGACCAGCCATTGGCTAAACTCTACTCCCAGATGGCTGATGATCCTGATATTCTTTCTTGTTGCATTTGTGTGGAACGAGATAGTATCATAGATGAACTCCGGTCTCCAATTACAAAATTTTCTCTCCAAAATATTTTGTTGAACAGCCTTCCGCACCAAAGTACATTGATCAAGCGATCACTTTTTATGGGGCATGGATACTATGACGAAGAATTAAGGATAGCCGCAGACTTGGATTTCTGGCTGCGCTTGACCCCTTATCCAATTTTTTACAAGCATTCAGCATTGGTCTTGTCCAGGATGGAGCGAGAAGGCTTGGGTGCAAACATGAATAATGACCATTTTCGTGAAAGATTGCTTATTTTTGGACGCTATGCCAAAGGCTTGAGGTTGAATTTTTTCTGGCTTCGGTTGATGTATAGAAACAGAAAATTGTTGGCTTGGTATATGCAAAAACTAATGAAAACAAGCAGCTCAAAAAAGCACCGATGAATTTGAATATCAAATCCGCTTACTTATTGTTGTTGGTGTCCTTTGCAGCCTTGCGCACCAATGCACAGGTTATTCCTATAGGCTTTTTGGATTTTGATGGCCATGCACGTTCTTTGCAACTGCTGAATCGGTTGGATTCAAACATTTCTTTTTTTGTCAGGCCCTCCAATTATGGCCTAGGATTCGACAAATCCCTCAAAATGGGTTTGAAAATGGGAGAGGGCTGGACAGGAATGGATTCCACTATGCCATCAACAACAAAATATTATTTTGATGATGGGAAGGGGATATTCATGGTTCTTCCTACAACCCTGAAGTCAAAATTCAACAGCCATCATCCTTTTGGATGGAACGATGAAGCCATGAAAGCTGCCAAAGGTCTTCAATCTGCAGTATCTGGCGGTTTTTTTACCCAATATGGTCCTTTCAGTCTTCAGGTTCAACCAGAGTACTATCAGGGTTCCAATCCAGATTTTGAATTCAACAGCGCTTACGGCGCAAAGGCAACTGGGGCGTATTCCAATTTTTTACCAGGAAACTCAAGTGTGTTGGTACATGCAGGTGCCATGGCAGCAGGATTTTCCACCCAGTCCATTTGGTTTGGACCAGGTCAGTACTCCAGTCTTATTCTTTCCAACAACGCCACCAGTTTTCCCCATCTTAGCTTTCATACTACCCGCCCCCTGTGTACACCATTGGGAACTTTTGAGTGGCAGCTGATTGCAGGGACATTGGATGAGGATTCCGCATCTGGTGGGCTTTATGAAAACCGCCACCTCAAATCCGCTGTATTGAAGGAAGATTCCCGCTACTACAATGCAGTAAATATTAGTTTTCAGCCTCGCTTCCTGAAGAATGTTTTCATTGGTGCAGCCCGTGCATTTCAAATATATTCAGGTGATTTACAATCTTTGGAGACTAATTTTTTCAATAAATACCTGGTGGTACTGAATCCTGGATTCAAAAAATCAACAGTACAGGACGCAGGCTTCAGGGGGGACCAGCAGTTCAGCATCTTCACCCGCTGGACCTTCCCTAAATCCCATGCTGAATTTTATTTTGAATATGGTCAAAACGACCACAAAGCCAACTTCAGGGACTTGGCGATCAATGTGCAAGCAGGCGCAGCTTATCTCGTTGGATTCAAGAAAGTAATTCCTTTGAAGCAAAGTCGTTTTATTGAATTAAACGGTGAAATGATCCAGATGGCCCAAAGTGCTGATTACCTTCTGAGAAATACGGGTAACTGGTATGAGCATAGTCCAGTTTACCAAGGCATGACCAATGACCGCCAAATCATTGGGGCTGGGAGTGGATTTGGCAACAATGTACAGAGTCTGAAATTCAATTGGGTAAACGGGATTCAAAGGATTGGCATCATTGCGCAAAGGGTGCAGCATGATCCTATTGGATTCAGGGGGCAGTCGGCATTGCTCTTGGGTAAAACACCATGGAATGAACTTTGCTATGGTATAAATGCACGCTTCGCTTACAAAAGTTTGATTGCGAGCCTGGAAATTCAATACACTTCTTCCAAAAATTATGCATGGGAGGCCGGTAACAGAAAATCAAATCTCTATTCACTCTTGAACTTGGCATACCTATGGTAAAAGCATATTTTCAGTACTTGTTGTTGATCAGCCTGGCAATGCTTTGTTTTGCAGCTTCAGTGTCTGCACAATACAATGGCTTGTTGCAGCGGAATGACATCACTGATATACTGCGTAGTTACCAAGTATTGGACAGCCAGAAAAGCAAGGCACTGAACCTTGGAGATTATTCGTTCGCCATTCGCCCCATCAATCCATTTGCTTTCGAGAAACCAGGTCAGAACTGGATCAAGCTCCAACAGTTTGGCTATACCCGTTACCAGAATGATTCCATCGCAGCCGGGTACAACAACGAAAGTTTTTTTCAGGCAGCAGGATTGCAGACACGGTACACCGCTGGTGTGGCAGTAAAGCTCGGCAGGTTGATAGTGGATTTTCAACCAGAGTGGGTAACTACTGAAAACCCACCCCAACTTGAGATTGATGAACAACATTTCGATCCCGACTTCTATGCCAGGTATTATTTCTGGAACATCAATGTAATTGATCTCCCCAGCCGATTTGGACCGACAACATTGAAAAAATATTATTTGGGCCAATCTTCCATCAAGCTCGCTTTTGACAATTTTGCCATAGGATTGTCCAATGAAAATATTTGGTGGGGACCAGGGTTGAAGAATTCTCTTGTAATGACCAACAATGCCAACGGTTTCAAGCATTTCACTTTTCATACCATAAAACCCTTGCGCACAGTAATTGGGTCGTTGGAAGCCCAGTTTATTGCTGGTCGTTTGGACTCCTCTGGGGTAGTACCTATGGAAAACGAAAGGCAAAAAAGAAAATATTGGATGGGCGCTCACATACCAAAACCCAATTTCGACAGGGGACTTATGGGTTTTGTGGTCACCTATCAACCCAAGTGGATTAAGAACCTCTATATCGGAATGGCTGGGTCTACCAGCTATTACAAGAAGACCAAGGATTCAACCGGCAAAAGCATGATTGAGCCTTATCCTTTTTTTGTGAAGACCGATAAGGGCCAAAGCCTTACCCTGGGTTCTGTTTTTTTTCGATATGCCATGCCTGATGATAAGGCAGAAATTTATGGAGAATTTGGAAGATCTGATAAGTTGGCCACACCATTTAACATTGTTGGAGATACCATTCCTCTGGGGTTTGTTTTTGGTATTCGCAAATGGCTGAAAATATCAAGAAGCAGTCAGGTAGAATTGTTGGCAGAAGTGGCGCAGTTGCAGCTGCAGGATGCCCGTTTGATGTTGAATGAGGATGCTCCATGGGGATTTCCCCGTGTTAACGGATACTATACTCATCCAGTAGTTCGCCATGGATATACCCATAATGGGCAATCCCTTGGTTCAGGAATCGGTCCGGGTAGCAACAGCCAATACCTTAGCCTCAGCTGGTACAGAAAAGGAACAAGAATTGGGGTACATGGTGAGCGAGTCATACAGAACAATGATTTTGTCTATGCAGCCTACTTGAGCAACGTCGTTGGCAGGGGCTACCACAACAGGTACTATACCAACCTTACCTATGGTGCTCACGTACAGCTTAAAATTGCTGGTCTACATGTTGCTGGAGCTATCAATTACATGAACATCCTCAACTATAAATGGGTGAAACTGGGTGGAACATTTGAGACAGGTTCGCCATTGTCAGACAAAAAGAATGTTCAAGCAAGTATTTCCCTTATGTATGATCTTGATTTTAAGTTAAAATTCAAGTCTCCCAAACCTATTCAAAAAGCAGCCAGCTGGTTAGAAGAGACAATGAAATGGACAAGTTGCGATTGTAAAAAATAATTATTGTGAAAGTACTACTTGTCCATAACCATTACTCATCAGTCGGAGGAGAGTCTCGCGTATTTGATTTGGAACGAGAGGCATTGGAAAGGGTATTGGGTCCAGAGCGAATATTTACATTGGAATCCGGTTCTCCCCGCCATCCCATCTCTCTTGTTTTTTCTATATTTTTTTCTTTCAGAAAATACTGGAAAGTCTTTCGGATGGTGAAAGACAACAAGATTGATATCGTACATGTGCATAATTTTTTCCCCATTTTTTCTGCAAGTATTTTTTTCGCAGCAAAGCATGCAGGTGCTAAAACAGTGCATTGTCTGCACAATTACCGCTGGTGGTGCATCAATGGAAATTTTTTTCGAAATGGAAAAATCTGTACGGTCTGTGCAGACAAGCATTCCCTTTTCTCTGGGATTCGATATGGTTGTTACAGGGAATCTACCCTGCAATCCTTGTTGGCTGTGGCTGCCTTTTCTTTTTATAAGGCCATGGGCGTATTTGCTCGAATTGATGCATTTGTGGCCATGACACATTTTCAACAAATGAAGCTCATCGCCTTGGGGCTAGATCCCCAAAAAATACATATCAAGCCGAACATGGTGCCGGTAGTTCAGCCCTCGATTGCAGCTGGAAAAGGATACCTCTACGTCGGAAGGCTGGAGATTGAAAAGGGAATTGTGTTGTTGTTGGAAACTTGGGCAAGGCTGCCAACTGCATTTGAACTGACGATAATCGGGGGGGGAAGTATGGAAGAGGAGTTGAGGCAGAAATATACACAGCCCAATATTCATTTTATGGGCATTTGTAGTCCGGAAGAAACAATGAACTATATTTCCAAGTCTAGGTATACCATTCAACCCTCGCTCATGTTTGAGACTTTTGGTCTCACCATTGTAGAGTCGATGTGCAAGGGTGTTCCCGTCATTGCACTCAACATTGGTACCCGAGCTGAATTGGTTCAAGACAGGATAACAGGTTTTTTGTGCACTCCAGAAAACTTGTTCGACACAATCAATGCTGCTGATGAGTTTGATGATTATGAAACAATGAGCAAAGCGGCTTTTCAGTTTGCATCTGCTTATGATACATCAAGGATAATTGAACAACAGCTTTCTTTGTATCAAAAACTCCTCAGACAACCCCAATGACCATATCCCCAATGCCGTTTTCTGTATACCTGATATCTTCTGTTTACGAGCCCTCCAGAAAACAGCATGTAGAGCAACTGATGCATTCTTTCCCGGGAATAACACAAGTTGAAGCAATCTATCCATCCCGAACAAGGATCCCTTTTTTTGCACAATTGAAAGAGCAGAGTAAGCTACGTGCGGGAAGAAGCCTAAGGGATGGAGAAATTGGACTGATCCTTACCAGTCGAAACATCTGGCGTGACATCCTGAAAAAAGCCAAGAATGATGATGAACATTTTTTGATTCTAGAGTCCGACAGCAAACTGATCGATGTTGCAATGCTGAAGGCTCATTTTTCTAAAGTGATATGCGATTATGATATGTTTTTTTGGGGTGCATGGTTTGGTCATTTGCGCTTGCTGAGAAGTAAAAGACGCCAGCTGCAGGACAAGTACTTTATCGGTGAACCATTGCGAAACGCTGTCGCCTGTACCTATGGTTACAGCATCAACCGAAAAGCCGCTTCCTGTCTCTTAAAAGCAACCAACCGTATTGCCTATCCAGTTGACGAATTCAAAAAATACCTCAAACCCGGCCAACTCAGATGGGGAGCAGTTGTGCCTGAGCTGATTTCAGTACACGATGTGCCGAGCACAATCCAGCCAAACACTGATAAGATGATGGAAAAAATATGGATATTTGTCCTCGATATTCGAAACTATTTTTTAAGCCTGTTGAACTGATGCTGACAAGGGTATACATGCATTTCTACCTGGTGGTCTTGGCCCTCTACGTTTATTTTAACCGTGGCATCGCATATACTTACTTGGCGGAACTTACCTGGTTGATTGGCTTCCTCTTGATCATAAGGAATTGGAAGAATTATAGTTTTCCTTGGGACAGAAAAGTTGCATTTTTATTGGGCTTCCTTTTTATATCATTTGTTTATACCATTATCGGGCTAACACGCTATGGTGCCTTGGATGTTGTAAGAGATGGTTTCATGTTCAATTACATGCTGTTTGCTCTAGTGATTCCAGTTTTCAAGGATCAGTTTGAAGAATTTAAAATTGGAGTTTTTAGGATATACAAGTGGTTACCCTTTGTAGTTTTGGCAGGTCTTCTGCTCAAAACAAAAATTTTAAACCATACTTCACCTGCTATTTTTGGTGGAATCCCCATACTTGAATACAAGAACGGGGATCTTGCTGTGCAGCTGCTGATTACATCATTGCTGCTCTTAACTGGAAATATTCGTTATTCTTTGCGGTACCAATTTTTGAATGCAATTGTGGTAGTTTACCTTTTCTTGCTTGTCGCCACTTTTAACAGGGGCGGCATGCTGGCATTTTTGGTTGGCATGCTTTTTTTCTTGTACTACGCAAGAAAAAATGCAGCATTGGTGAACATCAAATCCTATATTAAGGTTGTCTTGGTTTTGCTATGTTTATCTTTTCCATTGTACCTGCTAACCAACATCAAAGATCCAGTGCAGGGGCGTGATACAGGAATTGCACAGCTTCAAAAAAACATCACCAGCATCATTGTCAAAGATGAAAAGACGGCACTCTCAGGTAACATTGTTTGGCGCCTGGCCTGGTGGAGTAAAATAGTGGATTACACCATTGCAGGTCCTTATTTTCTTACAGGTAAGGGCCTTGGTATCAACCTTGCCACTGCTGACGGAATCAAAATGGAAGACAACAGCCTAAGGTCTCCACACAATTTTCACCTGAACGTCCTTGCACGCTTTGGTGTCCCTATAGCAGTAGCATGGATCAGTTTTCTTGTACTTGTAATTCGTGGAGTCAGAAAACGAGATTTTCCATTGGAACATCTTTTGTACGTTGCAGTCTTTATTTCATTCATGGTAAATGCTAGTTTTGATGTAGCCTTGGAAGGACCTATGTCAGCATTTCCTTGTTGGACTTTTTTAGGCATACTATTCTATTCAGAAATGCTTTCTTCATGTACTAAAACAGAAAGAGTCGGTGTTTATTAAATCTTCCATCAATAGAGGCTATTTGATCAACCTGGCTGCTACTTTCTCTTCCCAGGCAGCCACAGCCATTGCAATTATATTGTTGACTCCGTTGTTGCTGACACAATTGGGAGAAGCAGGATTTAGTCTTTATGGTGTAGTCTTGAACCTGATTGTGGTAGCTTCTGTTTTTGATTTCAGTCTTAATACAACACTGGTAAGACGTCTTATTTTGCATCCCGATAAAGCAAATGAGAGCATCAATGCTGTTTTTAATTTTTTCTTGCTTGTCTTGTTCTGCAGTATTCCGCTGTATTATTTTTCTTTTGTTCTCGGAGCTGTGCATATAACTGAAAAAAAGTTGATCATGGCACTGTTGGTGGCATTGATTGTTGCACAGAACATGCTGGCCGTCTTGTTTGAATCGGTGATGCAGTCTGTTAACCAATGGAAGCATGCCAAACTCATCCGTGTCTTGCGTACCCTCATAGAAACAGTTTTATTGTATTGGATTTCGGGAATGGGTAAGATTGAGTACCTATTCTATGTAACCGGAGGGGTTAATCTTATTTATATAACTGCACTTGCACTAATTGCGAAAAAGCATGTGAATTTTAGGTTGGGTATAGGAAAGTTGAATTTCAGCCTATTGCTAGCACATTTAAAAGATAGTTTTTGGTATTTTCAAAATTCCGTGGCCTCTGTGATCACGTTTAATTTTCAGATCATCATGATGAGCCATTTGCTCACAGCAGGTCAAATGACTATTTATCTTTTGGTTTTTCGTTTTTTTGAAATTGTAAGGACAGGGTTGACAAATTTTGCCATGCTGCTTTTTCCATCTATCACCCAAAAGCAAAAAGAAGGAAATTGGAGGGGAGTATTGCTTTATTACAAAAAATCATTGTTTTTAGTTGCCCTAATCACCGCGGTCACGATGGCGGGCCTGTTCGTTTGGGGATATGAACTATTTGTTTATTGGAGTAAGATAAAAACGGATACAGCACTTATTGTGTATTTAATTTATTGTGTATATATAGCATTGATTGTTGTAGATCATGTGAGCGGTGTATTTTTATCTGCCTTGAAATTCAATAAAAATACTGCAGTAGTTTCATCTATTCAGTCTCTGTTACTCCTGATGCTTACCTATATTTTTATCAAGGAATTTGGTGTTTTTGGTGCAGCACTTGCATCTTTAATTGCCTTTGTAAGTACAAGTTTATGGTACAATCCCTGGCATCTTTGGAGGAGTATCCAATCAAAATATTAGCAATAGCAGGTTTACTTAGTGACTTTTTTTATCAATGAAACGAAATTTAGCCAGATGAATTTGGGTATTACTTCAGCATAGCGTTTTCCCAATCTCTTTGGTTCCATTAATAAGCGAAACAACCATTCAAATCCTGTTTGCTGCATCCATCTTGGTGCCTGTTTTTGTCGGTTTGTATAAAAGTCAAAAGCCGCGCCAATGGTGAATATAAAAGCTACATCAGTGTATTTGGATAGTGCTGCAGCAAATTTTTCTTGTTTGGGAGCTCCCAAACCAATCCAAATTATATCAGCTTTTGATTTACCAATTGTTTCTCCCAATAGCTGCATTTCTGTTTCCTCGATTTCTTTGAAGGGTGGGCAATAGGTTCCAACAATGTTGTGGTTTTCAAACCTTTTCTCGCAAACCACTTTTAATTCTTCTGCCACACCTTCTTTGCCTCCACAAAGAAAATGAGTAAGTATTGTATTGGCTGATTTCCTCATCAACATTTCAAAGAGATCTGGTCCATAGCACCGCTGCATATTCTTGAATCCTTTTCTTCTGGCAATCCATACGATAGGCATACCATCTGGAAGGTTAAGGAAGAACTTGTTGAGCAGTTTTTTGAATTCTGGATCTTTGTCTGCTTGTATTAACACATGTGCATCTGCGGCACTCACACAGCGGTTTCTGGTTCTTTTCTGTATCTCTACATCCTCTAGAGTAGTTTGTTTTTCTTCCAACGAGATTCGCATTATCTCTCTAACCAAGTCTTGAATTGACCCTTCATAAAAGGGTACATCCAGAACGCGTGGAATCCTTGAAAAAAGATCAAAGTCCATAACTCAGTCCGATGTTTAGTTGACGGTACTTTGTACTAATAGCATTGACAGGAGATTGTTTTGTTGATAACAACCGTCCAAATAAATAGAGGTTGTTTAACCACTCATATTGTACATTAAAAGACATATCTGTCCTGTTCTTTTGAAAATCAAACAGAAATGGAGGTTGGGGCTCTGCCTCGTATTGTTGTAGAAGAGTGCCTGGGCCTGCTTTCCTGATTTTTTGTAGACGCATTTCTAACCTCAATTTTGGAATTGGTGTGTACTTCATCATGAATACTGCCCTGTCGAAATTATTTCCCATCCAATCTCCCAACGAATAATTGTATTGGCTGTAGTTTTGGGCGGGAATGAGGTTGTTGTACACGAATGGATTCACTCTAGTGTATTCGGCACCTATGGTAAGGTAGGGGAGCAAGCAGTCAGTCATACTCATGCCTGCAGTTATCCCTAGTTGGTTTCTTGCTTTTTGGGAGTTGAATATGCTGCTTAGCCTGATTTCGTCTATGAAAACGGTGCTGTAAAAATGGGTATTCTTGATCAGGTTTCTTGCACTTGCCTGAAAGAAAAACTGAGCATTGGATCCTGCGTTGATGACATAGTTGCTCCGGTTGTTGTCGTAAGGCTTGAAAAACATCACCGGAATCAGGAACCCAATATCCAATTTGTCACTGTAAACCATGGATTCTCCAACGCTCAGCGTTAATCCCTTTATGGGTAGAAAACTAACGGAATGTGTAGCCATGAATTTTGGTATATAGCGTATCCTGATATCCCCTATTACACCTGAGGTTCCTGTTCTGTATGTTCTAATGGTATCTAGAATATTTGAATTGAGCCAAGCATGGGTGTAATTAAAGCTCATCCATTTCAATGGTTGATAGTCAAGTCGCAGGTAGGGAAAGGATGGAGCCCTGTCAGAAAGAACAATTTTTCCTGATTCGCCATAACCCCAAAGCAAATGATCTTTACCTATGCTGATTGAACCATTTTTCCAAGAATAGGACATGTGAGCCTTTACTTCGTTATGGTTTAATTTATTGGGGTCGACGTTGAAGAGTTCTATAAACGCAGTATTGGGGTTTTCTTGGTTTAAAAGTTTTAGTCCTGACCCTGTAAGGCCGAAGTCACGGTAATAGAGCTGAAAGCCTAGTCTGCCAGCCTGTCCCCAAAGATTAATACCATTGCTTAATGTTCTGTATTGAGATGGTGTTCCTACAGTTTGTTGCATCCCAATTATAGGGTCTATAAAAAGTTTGAAATCCTTGTTGCTCACTCCTAAAAAACGAAATCTTCCAAAAGGGTCTTTTTTTAAAATACTGAGGGATGAGGGATGAGGGGAGAGGGATGAGGGATTGTTTTTTCCTTTAGTCAATGGGGGCGCCCCTGGGAAAGGGTTTAATGCTGCTCTATATTCCTGAAAATAAAACCCAAGTTCTTTTTTCTCGATGGCAGAAAGTTGTTTTGTTTGCAATGTGTCCAGGTGTTCAAGGATCTTCCCTCTGTTGATCGGTAGAATAATATCATTCAATTCAATGTGGCCTTTCATGGCCATGCGGGAAAGGTATCCATAGACAGGCGCGTTATGGTTCTCCCAAACAGTCTGGCCAGTAACCTGCAGAGAAATTGTAAGCAGTAAAATAGCAATAAAGCCTTTCATGAAATAATTTTTATGTAATTTCCCCTCATCCCTTGTATTCCCTCATCCCTTGTATTCCCTCATCCCTTTGCCTTACCCTCATCCCTTTGCCTTTCCCTTGGCTGTTAATAAGCATTCTGATCCCCCCTCAAAAAGTTTATCACCGTCTGCAGAATAATCTGGCTGTCCATCCAGAAGGTCCAGCGGTGGATGTAGTAGAGATCAAAATCAACCCGGCGTTGCATGTCCTTGGCTGTTTTAACTTCACCGCGGAGACCGTTCACCTGGGCCCAGCCAGTGATGCCCGGTGGAACAATATGGCGCAGCATATAGTTTTCTACGGTATGCATAGACTCCAGGTTCATGGGGGTAGGATGGGGCCTGGGGCCAACAATAGACATGTTGCCAATCAATACGTTCCAGAACTGGGGCAGTTCATCCAGGTTGGTCCTGCGCAAAATCCTACCGATGGGGGTAACCCGTGGGTCATCTTTTGTGGTAATCTGGTATTTTCCGTCTTCGTCCACGTCAGAGCTTTCAGCAATCATGGTCCTGAATTTATAGCAAATGATCTTGGCATTGTTAAGACCCCAGCGCTCTTGTTTGAAAAAGATGGGGCCTTTGGACGTGAGCTTGATAATCAGGGCTATAATGGGGAGGAAGATAAAGCCAAGGGTGCAGAAGAAAACCAATGAAAATGTTACGTCAAAAGCCCTTTTCATCACTTTGTTTTCCCATTTGTCAAGGGGCAACTCACTGATGTTCAACACTGGCATCATCCCGATATTGTCCACCTGCACAGATGAAGTGGTATATTTAATCGCATCTGGAAGAATTCTGGCCCTTACTTTATGAACCTCGCAAATATCAACGCAGGCCTTGATATTTTCATAACTATCGTTGGGGAGTGTAATCACCACTTCGTCTATCTGATTTTGTTTTAGCACCTCCTGCAATGTATTGATCTTCCCATAATAGAGACATCCATTGAGCTTGACAATCTCATCGTCTACAAAGCCAATGCATTTGTACCCATAGTAATAGTATTTGTTGACGGTTTCGTAGAAATATTCGGCTGAAGCACCTGCTCCCACCAATAAGATTTTATCATACATTTTGCCCTGGGAAAGGATGGAATGGATGTATTTTCTGTGGATGTATTTGGTGGTGGTGGCCAGCAGAAAAATTGTGCCGATAAAACGTAGGTATTGCAGGAAAGGCAGGTTGATACTGGGCTGTAGAAAATAAAGAATGGCTGAAATCAATACGCTGAACAAGACTGAATTGTAGAAAATGAAGATGATTTCCTCAGAGAATTTGTTCGATCTTCTTTCCGCATAGAGCTTTGAATAAATGCTCGCAACATACCAGGTGCTGGTGAAGATGACCACAAAAATGACTTGAAAAAACAAAGAAGCATTGCTCACATGATAGAGGTCTTGGATGAATACAAATGCCACAGCAATGGCAACCGCATCAAGTGCATACCTCAATACATGGTAAAAGCGTTGGTTTTTTTTCATTTATGCCTTAGCAAGATACAGAAAAAAGGCATGGATGCGAGTTGAATGGATGTTGATATGTAGTTAGCCGTTGAAATTATGCGCCACGAAGGATTTGCTGAAAATCAACAGCTTTTCTTCCCAGATTTTGCTCTCTGGGAACAGTTTGACCATCTCAGAACGGCTGAGCAACCGGATTTCCTCTACCTGTTGCCTGGCGGTAGCCCAAGACTCAGATCGTTTGAGATGCCCCAGGTTAAAATTGCGGGTTAGGAAGATCCTGATTATTTTAGGAAGGAATTGAAAGCAAGGGAAAACCCAGTGAGGTTCTATGGGGAACCAGAAATTAGGGGTTTGAATGAAATGGTATCTTGACACCCGCTGCGCTTCCAGAGCCATTTTTTGCTGGTTCTGAAAGCTGAAAAGGTGTTCAATGACAGAGTTTGAAAAGGCAATATCGAATGACTTGTCGGCAAAATCAGACAGGTCTGTTGCATCGCCTGCTATACTGATGACATTGGGTAAATCCGTTTCAACCAGGGTCAGGTTCAAGAGGGTGATTTCAACATCAACCATATCAAATCCTGCATTTTTCCAAAACTCAGGGGTGCCGCCGATATCCAGTATTTTTACCGGATTGGGTAAACCAGCAACAAGACCGTTGAAAAGGTTCAACCGCCTTGACCTGAATGAGGCGGCCAAAGAGTTGGGGTTTTTGTTGTCGGCGATGGAGGAGAAAAGCATGCAGTTGAGTTATCTGGACGCAATTTAAGGTTAAAATACAGTAGTTGGAATTTGTTCCTGGAATTACAACCGCGCATCCACCCAACTCCGATCCAATATTCCTTTGAGATCGTAGACGACACTTTTTTCCGCATCCTTCAACAATGCCCGGATGTCCATTGAAAGAAATTGTGTATGCGCCACCGTCAGGACAATGGCATCATACTCTCCGGCTGACGGTATTGTTTTGAGCAGGTTGATTCCAAATTCATGCTGTACTTCAAAAGCATTTGCCCAGGGGTCGTACACATCCACTTTCATCCCAAAACCGTCTAACTCCTTTGCGATTTTGGCTACTTTGCTGTTCCGTATATCTGGGCAGTTTTCCTTGAAGGTGATGCCCAAAAGCAAAGCCCTGCTGCCTTTGATCGCATTACCTTTGTTTATCAGCAATTTCACCATTTTGTTGGCTACAAAAATAGGCATAGAGTTATTGACTTCCCTGCCAGAAAGGATGACTGCTGGACGATAACCAAGCCGTTCAGCCTTATGAGAGAGATAGTAGGGGTCTACTGAAATACAATGTCCACCAACCAGTCCTGGCGTATATTTTAAAAAATTCCATTTGGTCCCTGCAGCAGCCAGCACATCCTGTGTGTCAATGCCCACGCGATCAAATATCAAGGCCAGTTCATTGACAAAAGAAATGTTCAGGTCGCGTTGTGCATTCTCAATGGCTTTTGAGGCTTCTGCAACCTTGATGGAAGGCGCCAAATGGGTTCCTGCAGTAATGATGCCTTTGTAGAGATTGTCTACAACCTGGGCTATTTCAGGCGTTGAACCACTGGTAACTTTTTTGATCTTGGTCAGGGTATTGACTTTGTCTCCCGGGTTGATTCTTTCAGGAGAGTATCCACAGAAAAAATCTTTGTTGAACATCAGCCCACTTTCTTTTTCCAGCACGGGTACGCAATCCTCCTCAGTACAACCCGGATAAGTGGTGGATTCATAAATGACGATGTCATCTTTTTTGAGCACTTTCCCAATGGATTTGGAAGCAGCCAACAAGGGCCTTAGATCGGGGGCATTGTTTCCATCAATTGGCGTAGGCACAGTTACAATGTGTACGTTGCAAGACGAGAGCGCGGTTTGGTCTGATGAAAAATGAATTCCTCTTGCAATTGCCTCTCTCAAACTGGCAGGCTCAGCTTCTAACGTATGGTCATGCCCATTTTTGAGCGATTCTACTCTTTCAGCATTGATGTCAAATCCAACTACCCTGTGTTTTTTTGAAAATTCCAATGCCAAGGGAAGGCCAACATATCCCAATCCGATGATACTGATGCTGTATGGATTCATCAAGCGAATATATAAAGATTTGCAGTGGGTTGCACGCAAAGGTTCAGCATAATCGCGTTAAATTTGAGAATACATAGTTGCTATCTTCATCCATGCTAAACATCCATTCACAGTGAAAATACTACATGAAAGCAAAGGTGCCCAGGTGCTGCATGCTGCCCTTGAATCGGGTGTTGAATTATTGTACCTCAGCCCGCTGGTTGATGTATATCCCAGCAATCCAATCCGTGGTGGCATTCCCTTGATGTTTCCACAATTTGGAGATTCCGGACCCCTGCGCAAACATGGGTTTGTGCGCGATCTTCAATGGAACTTGGTTGCTGAAACCCAGGATACTGATAGCAAAAACCTGTCTTATGTACTGGATGTCAAGGCCACTGCTTTTCCGGAATGGCCATTTGATGCTGCTTTGCGATTTGATGTTCGCTTGAGTTTGCAAACGCTTACTATCGGTCTGTCTGTTCAAAATACTGGCGCGCAGGCCTTTACTTTTACGGGAGGTTTTCATCCTTATTTTGCCATTTCTTCCCGCAAGGATATCCTGCTGAATGGCCTGGATGAATTGCCTTTTAGGGACAGTTTCCCTGGGACCAATGCATATGAACTGAATGCAGATGGTTTGGTGGAGCGGCAGTACGTTGGTAATGCCGAAATCCGTTTTTACAATGGTTCCAACTGGCTGAAAATTACTGCCTCGGGATTTGATTCCTGGATGGTTTGGAATCCTGGAACGGCTGGTGCCAAGAAAATTTCAGATTTGCCTGATGATGATTGGGATCAGTTCATTTGTATCGAGCCCATTATATTGGCTGAACCTAAAACACTATTGCCAGGCGATGCTTTCAATGGTGAAATGGTGGTTTCGGTTTGTTAAGCTAGAAGGATTACACCCTCGCCTTGATCATCCCAATAACATCCTTCTCGATCATTTTTTGGGCAATGCTGATCATATTTTTGAATGCCTTTGCATGCGAGATGCCATGTCCAATGATCACTGGCTTGTTGACGCCCAAGACCGGCACACCGCCATATTGTTCGAATTCGAACATGTCGAAGAATTCATCGTGGACATTTCTGCGCTGGGTGAGCCCATGAATGCTTTCTGCCAGTTTGAGGATGATGTTGCCGGTAAAGCCATCGCAAATCATCACATCTGATTTGTCGAGAAAGATATCCCTTCCTTCAATATTGCCAATAAAGTTGATGCCTTCTGCTTCTTTCAACAGGGGATAGGCCGCTTGCGCCAGTAGATTTCCCTTTCCTTCTTCTTCTCCGATATTGATCAGCCCAACCTTTGGATTGGGAATGTTGAGCACCTGTTCTGCAAAAATGGAGCCCAGCAGTGCAAACTGTACAAGGTTTTCCGGTTTGCAATCTGAGTTAATTCCCACATCCAACAAACAGCCCAGTTGTCCATTTTCACGCGGCATATAAGCGCCAATGGTAGGCCTGTGTATTCCTTCAATGGCCTTGATGCTGAACAAAGATCCCACCATCATGGCACCGGTATTTCCCGCACTGATGAAGGCATCGGTAAGTCCTTTTGCAAGGTACCCAAAGCCAACGGCTATGGATGAATCCTGCTTTTCCCTGAAGGCTTTTGTAGGATGTTCATGCATGTCAATGATCTGTGTGGTATGCACGATCTTGATGCCATTCATGTCAACACGCTGTTCTACAAGCAATGCAGCAATCTGGGCTTCGTCACCAAACAAGGTGAGGTTCGGCTGGGCGTCAGCCTTACCTGGATTTGCTTCTCTCAAAAGGTTGATTCCTTTAACTGCTTCGAGTGGGGCGAAATCGCCTCCCATCATGTCAAGACCAATGTTCATCTGCTAAAGGTCATTAGAAATGGTTGAAATAAAAAATTCCAACACTTACCTTTTAAAGTAGGAGTTGGAATATATGATATTGGTACTCGGGTTTAGTTGATAGGGGACTTCTCCGCTACTACTTTACCTTTGTACATCAATTTACCTTCGCTTACGTGCGCACGGTGGCGTACATGCAATTCACCGGTGGTTGAGTCTTTGCTCAATGTAACGGTTTCAGCCTTGTAGTGTGTCCTTCTCTTTGCGCTTCTTTGTTGAGAGTGACGGCGTTTGGGATTTGGCATCTTATTATATTTTAGTTGTCTTTATTGTTATGCCTTTCGGCGTTGATTAATTGTCTTTGAATTTGTCCAATCCTTTCCAGATTGGATTTTCGTTCTGTTCCTGGTTGTCTTTGAAGTTTTCCAGCATCTTCAGTACATCCTTGTTGCATTTTGTTTCACCTTTTTCATCTTCTCCGCACTCGGGGTGGGTAGGAATGCTGAGTTGAACGAATTCAAACAGCCAATCCTTGATCTGGAGGTGGGTTTCATTTTTGGCAATGAAGAAAACATCCGGATCGTCGTTTGTTTCATTCATTTCTGTTGGATTGTCGACCATTTTTACGATGATAATGAAATCATCCCAAAGGGTAACATCCAGCGGATTGCCGCAACGAATGCATTGTACTGCTGCTTTTCCGCCTACTTCGAACTTGAGCTGCATGAAATCTGAATGTTTGTCCAGACTGATTTTCACGTTTGCTTGGCAGTTTTCGAAATCGATGGGATGCTCGGCATCAAAGAACTCTTCCCCCAATTCATAATCAAATTCCGTAACTCCGGACTTTAATCCTACAAATGCAATCTCAAACTCCCGGGGGACTGACATATGAACTTTTAAGGGAGGGCGAAGGTAGATAATTTTGGAGAATAATCAAAATTGTAATTTTGTTCCTGATGAAAATACTTAAATCCCATAAATCGTTGTTTTTCGCTATGCTGTTGATCATTTTTGCGCAGTGGTTTATGATCAGCGATCAGCGTGTTGAGCAATGGTATGCCCAAGGGGTTTATCCATATATTTCAGGGTTGCTGCAGGTCAGTTTGGGCTGGATTCCTTTCAGTGTGGGGGATCTGCTCTATTGTGGCGTAATTGTTTGGACAGGCTATAAGCTTTGGCAATTTGCTTCAACCATTTGGGCGCAAGGGTTTAAAAACTGGTGGAAAGGGTATGGGCAGCTTTTCGGCTATTTATTAAAGCTTCTGACGGTGTTGGCCTGGATCTGGATATCATTTCACTTTCTATGGGGTTTCAATTATTACCGCAAAAGCATTCCTGACCAATTTGGCTTTGTGGCTGATCGTCCAACCAGCCAGGAGTTGCTCCAGTTCACGCAGTACCTGTTGGATGAAACCAACCGATATGCCATTGACCTCAAGGCTTCCCCCCAGAAGAACGCAGTACACGGCAATTGCTCATCACTCGATAGTCAATATCCCAAAGCTTCAATTTTCGGAGTAATCGGCAATTATATGGGCTACGGGGGATATTACAATCCTTTCACTGGAGAGGCGCAAATGAACAACCATATGCCTGTATTCATGTTGCCTTTTATTGCTGTGCATGAAAAAGCGCATCAGTTGGGCTATGCGAAGGAAAGTGAAGCCAATTTTATGGGTTATCTGGCGGCCATGCAATCAAAAGACAGTTGCTTGAAATATTCAGCCAACCTCGAGATGTTCATCTATGCAAACAATGCCCTGCGCCGGAATGATTCAGTAGCAGCCAAAAATAATTTCAAGGCATTGTCTCCGATTGCCGTCAAAGACCTGAAATCTTACAGGGCTTTTGTTCAACAATACCAGGGCCCCATTGACGAATTCACTACCTGGTTTTATACAAAGTTCCTACGCCTGAACAACCAACCCGAAGGGATGTACAGCTACAACCGGGGGATGGTCTATGTGATGCGGTATATAAACAAAAAGCCGGCATAAGCCGGCCTTTTGAAAGATATGTGCTGAAGATTAATTCTCACTTGCCCTGCCATTCCTGAAAATGGTTCTCATCATGTCTCCACCTTGTCCCATTGGTTTGATGTCAAATCCTTTCGGCACTTCAAATGTCTTATCATCAATTTGCGCATCAGGCTGAATCTTCAACACGGTCATGTGCATTTTAAATCCATTTCCGCGGACCATTTCATATTCCATAGGGAAGCCGTTGATCAGGTCAAGGCCTGGAATGGTTCCTCCCATCATGGACATTCCACCGCTTCTTCCTCCACCAAATCCGCCAGGATTGGCAGATGCAGCAGTTGATTTGGGTGAAATCTTGAAATCAGGGTTATACCAGATTATATTTTCAGAAACCTGTCCGTTCTGTCCGAGCGTCTTGATGGTTACTTTCTTGCAAACAAATCCGGATACTTTTTTCGTTTCTTCAGAGTAGATGAGTTCAGGCTTGTTCTCCTTGAAGCTGATGCCTAAGGCAGACAATGAATCCCTTCTCAGGTTGCGCATGGAATCCATCCTGGCGCGTTGCACCTCAGCGTCAGCATCAGTAGATTCGAAGCCGGTCTTTCTTCCCATGGCCTCGATCAGGGTAGTTGTCTTCTTGTTGACCCTGTCTGTGATGACGATATTGTTTCCAAAGTCGGTCAGGCTCTCAACCCTCATGAAGTTGGGAGTATAATACATGGTAGTATTGGTTTCCATTTCGCGGGGCATAGTAAACCCACCCATATCTCCGCCACCGCCGGCACCGACGCGATCTCCACCACCACCTCCTGGTCCTCCGCCGCTAAAGTTTTCAGGGAAGATGATCTCGGTTTTTACCTTTACGATGGCCTTCTCAACCACTTTGGGTTGGGCGAAGGCAGCTGTTGCAAGCAGCAAACAGGCTGAAATGCTGAAAATTTGTTTCATATAGACTTGTTGTAATGATTTATTGCTCATTTAGATGACAAATTTACAAGGTTTCTTTTGTTGGTGGTGTTAAAACTCGCCAAGGGGATGAAAAAATCTGAAATACACATTAACTTTAAATGTACCATTTGAATAAAAATATGAATCCAAGGGTTGAAAATGCAATTTATCTGGGGGAGCATAAATTGAAAATTATTTTTAGGAACGGGGAATGCAAGATTTTTGATTTCACGAATTATCTTGATTATCCTGTTTACAAACCCCTGGAAAGTGATCAATATGCTAGGCAGCTCCATGTCCAAAACGGCACTGTCTGCTGGGGAAATCAACTGGATTTTGATCCGGACACCCTTTACCTGGAGTCTATCCCGCTGCCCCAAGCAACCACGATTTAGCCAGTTGAGGGTGGTGGAATTTTATTTATCTTTCCATTTCAATCCCCCATACATGAAAAAAGCCCTGATTTTGGCCGTTTTTTTTACTATTGCTGCAACGGCCTTCTCACAGAATAAACGCATTTCCATCATCCCACAACCCGCAGTCCTGCGTGAGGGAATGGGCACATTTACCATTGATGCCAATACTGCGATTGTGGTAGGATCCAATGATCCCGAAGCAAAGAAAGTGGCAGCCATGCTCAATATTGAGCTGAAAAAAGCTGCAGGATTTTCCCTCAACATTGAAAACGCGCCACGGAAAAAAAGCATTCAGTTTCTGCTTTCTCCTGAGGAGCCTCTTGGCAATGAAGGATATCGACTCGCCGTAACACCTGAAATGATCAGCATTTTTGCCCCAAAACCGGCAGGGCTTTTTTACGGCTTGCAAACCCTGCTGCAGTTGATGCCAAAAGAAATTGAAAGCAAAGAGGTCGTCAAAAATATCAGCTGGACCGTTCCAGTAGTGAATATTACCGACCGGCCCAGGTTCGGCTGGCGTGGCCTTATGCTGGACGTTTCACGCCATTTCTTTACGGTGGATGAAGTGAAGGCATTTATCGACGACATGGCCCGCTACAAATACAACCTCATGCATTTTCACCTGACAGATGATCAGGGTTGGAGATTGGAGATCAAAAGTTTGCCCAAGCTGACTGAAGTGGGCGCTTGGAATGTAAAGAAGACCGGGAGGTTCAATTATTTCAGTACTCCTGCAGCCAATGAACCCCGCGATTTTGGTGGATTCTACACCCAGGAGCAGATGAAGGAATTGATCAGGTATGCCAAGGACCGATTCATAAACATCATGCCAGAAATTGATGTGCCCGGTCACTCTCTTGCTGCCATTGCATCCTATCCGGACCTTTCCTGCACGCCCGGAACCTATAAGGTCAATTCAGGTGAACCCATCATGGATTGGCACGACAACGGTACGTTTACCGCCCTCATCGACAATGCACTTTGCCCTTCCAACGAAAAGGTTTACAGCTTCCTTGATAAGGTTTTTACTGAAGTGGCGGCCCTTTTCCCTTTTGAATACATCCACATGGGTGGCGATGAGTGTGCAAAGAATTTCTGGGAGAAGAGTGCTGAAGTAAAAGCACTGATGCAACGCGAAAAGCTGAAAGACATGCACGAAGTTCAAAGTTATTTTGTTGGACGGGTTTCAAAAATAATCGCTACCAAAGGGAAAAAGATGATGGGTTGGGACGAGATCCTGGAGGGTGGTCTTGTGAAAGACGCATCGGTCATGAGCTGGAGGGGCCTTAAGGGCGGCATTGAAGCTGCTCAAAAGGGGCACGAAGTGGTGATGACACCCAATTCACATGTTTACATTGATTTAATGCAGGGCGATGCGGCGATTGAGCCCATTGTTTATTCATCCCTGCGGTTGAAGAAAACCTATGCGTTTGAACCATTGCCTGAGGGTATTGATCCCAAACTGATCAAAGGTGGGCAGGCCAATTTGTGGACCGAGCAGATTTACAATACCCGCCACATGCAATATATGCTATGGCCCAGGGCCATGGCCGTTGCTGAAGCAGTATGGTCTCCCAAGCAATCCCGCAACTGGAACAATTTTGTGGGCAGGGTAGAAGATCATTTTGGTAGATTCCAACAGGCTGACAGGAAATATGCTCCCAGCATGTATGATCCTGCTGTGAAAGTCTCCAAAGACGCAAAAGGCAACCTTCTCCTGGATTTTGAATCTGAAATTGACGGACTAACGGTTCATTATAGTTTTGACAATTCATTTCCCGATTACCATTATCCTGCTTACGGCCGTACTTCTATTCCCGTGCCCGTTGACGCAGCACCAATCAAAGTGGTCACCTACCGTGCCGGAACGCAGGTGGGCCGGATGATGACGATCAGTGTGGAGGATTTGAGGAAGCGGGTGAAGTAAGTTGGAGGGAAAGGCAGAGGAATGAGGGAAAGGCAGTATGCGAAGCATTAAAATGATTCATTTATGTCATTGCAAAAAATAAGATGGGGTATCCTGGCCTGTGGCCGGATCGCAAGAAAATTTGCAGCAGACCTCCAACTCGTGGAGGGAGCTGAATTGGTTGCCGTTGCATCGCGCAACATTGAAAGGGCCAGGGAATTTGCTGCTGAGTATCCAGCTGAGCATGTCTTGGGTTCATACGAAGCACTGGTTGCATTGCCTGATGTTGATATCATTTATGTTGCCAGCCCGCACAGCCATCACCACGAACATACCTTGCTTTGTTTGAACAACGGGAAAGCTGTTTTTTGTGAGAAGGCTTTTGCCATTACCAGTCAACAGGCCATTGAAATGGTCAACTTGGCCCGCAGCAAAAATTTGTTCTTGATGGAGGCCCTCTGGACAAGGTTCCTGCCCCATTATGCCAAGGTCAGGGAAATGATTGATGCTGGCATGCTTGGAGATTTGAAAGGGGTAATCGCCAATTTTGGATTTCTTTCAACACAGGGCCCAGACCAGCGCCATTTCAACCCGGCCTTGGGCGGCGGAAGTTTATTGGACATCGGCATCTACAATGTTTTTCTGGCACAAACAATCTTAGGTAAACCTGATGAAGTTATTGCATCAATGACCCCTGCTTCAACTGGAGTCGACGAACAATGCGCCATCATATTTAAATACAAGAATGGCAGAATGGCCAGCCTTTTTTCCTCCTTTGCATCAAACCTTGAAACGGATGCCGATATTTTTGGCACCCAAGGACGCATCCGTTTGACCAATCGTTTTTACGAACCCACCGCCACAATCCAATATTATCCTGACCAGGTAGATAGCCGGACACTTGTTCCTGTTGAAAAAGAGCCTGGATGGGGCTATCAGCATGAGATCCGCCATGTGGTTGATTGTCTGAACAAGGGACTGAAAGAAAGCCCGGTCTGGGGTTTGGATGAAACCCTGGCATTGATGGAGACGTTGGACAGAATTAGGGAAAGGCAGAGGGATGAGGGAAAGGCAAAGGGAAAGGCAGAGGGAAAGGCAAAGGGAAAGGCAAAGGGAAAGGCAGAGGGAAAGGCAGAGGGATGAGGGAAAGGGGTTCAGATTTATGTTTTAAATCTTACAACTTCTTGATAATTGCATATAGCATTGCGCTGATTTCTTTAGACAACATCATTGATTCATTAAAATCTTCATTGTTGATTATTCCAATTTCTATGCAAATAATGAGTTGTGTTTGAATTTCAAATGTAGATCCAAATGAGAAGGAAAGAAATCTTTTGTAATCATTTCGAGTAATCCTACCATATCCTTCCGCAATGTTGCTGGCAACAGAAACTGAAGCTCGTCTCAACTGGTTGCTTAGTCCATAGATTTCTTCTTTGGGAAATTTTCTTGTTATTGTATAAATCTGCTTGGTTAAGACGATTGATTTCTGCCAAATAATCAAATCCTCGAAAGTTTTTACAGGGTTCATATTTAAATGTTTTCTGACCAGTAATCAAATCATCGAAAGTTTTTATAGGGTTCATATTTAAATGTTTTCTGACCAGTAATCAAATCATCGAAAGTTTTTACAGGGTTGAAAATCCAAAACTACTCTGACGAATCATCTGGGAAAAAGGTAAAATCCCTTTTTAAATGGTTTTTTCCCCTTTGCCTTTCCCTCATCCCTTTGCCTTTCCCTCATCCCTTTGCCTTTCCCTCATCCCTTTGCCTTTCCCTCATC